>JAVEDQ010000454.1 GCA_030840885.1 Frankiaceae bacterium | reverse complement strand
AGCCGGTGCCGACGAGGACCACCGGGAAACGGGTCACCTTGCCCGTCTGCACCAGCGTCAGCGCCTCGAACAGCTCGTCGAGCGTCCCGAACCCGCCCGGCAGGATGACGAAGGCCTGCGCGTACTTCACGAACATCGTCTTGCGGGCGAAGAAGTAGCGGAAGTTCAGGCCGAGGTCGACCCAGTCGTTCAGGTGCTGCTCGAACGGCAGCTCGATGCCGAGGCCCACCGACAGGCCGCCGGCCTCCTGGCAGCCTCGGTTGACCGCCTCCATCGCGCCGGGTCCGCCACCGGTGATGACAGCGAAGCCGGCCCTGGCGAGTGCGGCGCCGAGGGTGCGGGCCTGCTCGTAGTCGGCGGACTCCCGCGAGGTGCGGGCCGAGCCGAAGACGGTGACCGCCCGGGGCAGCTCGGCGAGCAGCCCGAAGCCCTCGACGAACTCGGACTGGATGCGGAGGACACGCCAAGGGTCGGTGTGCACCCAGTCGGACGACCCCTGCGCGTCCAGCAGTCGCTGGTCAGTGGTGGAGGGCTGCACCTGGTCGCGGCGCAGCGTCACGGGGCCGCGCTGGCGTTCCGGGGTGAGGCGGGGACCGGTCCCGTTGGGACCCTGGGCGGATTCGGCGACCCGGTCGGGGTCGATGGGCGACGTCACGGCCTCACCGTAGATCGGGCCGTGGCCCCGAGCCTGGCGGCAGGACCGTGTTCGGGTGTCGTTCAGGTGTGGTGGTCACGTTCCCGTGCTGCCGCGCGTCATCGGAGGGGACAGAACTCGCAGCGCGGAAGGTGGGACCGATGACCGACGACGATGGGCTGGCCGAGGCCTTCGAACGGCAGCAGCCGCGGTTGCGCGCCATCGCCCAACGGATGCTCGGCCCGTCCGGCGAGGCGGACGACGTCGTGCAGGAGGCGTGGCTGCGGCTGCACCGCACCGACGGCATCGACGACCTCGGCCGGTGGCTGACCACGGTCGTCTCCCGGCTGTGCCTGGACGTGCTCCGTCGCCGTGCCACCCGTCGGGAGGACCCGATCGAGGACATCTTCACCGACGCGGCTCCGGCGTCTCCAGCGTCGGCCGACCCGGCCATCCAGGCCGAGATGGCCGATGCGGTCGGCGGCGCGCTGCTGGTCGTCCTGGACTCGCTGCAACCCGCCGAGCGGCTGGCGTTCGTCCTCCACGACCTGTTCGGGGTGCCGTTCGACCAGGTGGCGTCGCTCGTCGACCGGTCGCCGGACGCGGCCCGCCAGCTCGCCAGCCGGGCGCGGCGACGGGTGCGCGGCGGATCGCCCACCCGCCCCGTTGACCCGGCCCGGCACGCGCAGATCGTCGCGGCCTTCCTCGCCGCCTCCCGCAACGGGGACCTCGAGGGGCTCATCACGATGCTCGACCCGCAGGCGGTCCTCCGGTCGGACGAATCCGCAGTGCGTATGGGTGCCCCGGACAGCGTCCTCGGCGCCGACGCGGTCGCCCAGATGTTCTCCGGCAGCGCCCGGTCGGCCCGCCCGGCCCTGCTGGACGGCGTGCCCGGCGTCGTGTGGGCGCAGGGCGGGGTCCCGCGCATGGCCTTCCACTTCACCTTCGTCGACGACCGCGTGGCGCTCGTCGAGATGGAGGCCGCCCCCGACCCGTCCCGGGTCGAGATGCTGACCATGAGCGGGGCGCCGCTTCCCGTCCGGCCGGTCCGGCCGGATCCGTCCGCCGATGCGTGAGGCCGCCGCCACGGGGCAGCAAGTAGTTGCGTCCGCAACAGATGACCCGTCACCCGATGGAATGGTTGAACGGTCAACATCTGTTGCGTAGTCTGAAAGACGTTGAACGCACAACCACTTAGCTTCGAGGGAGGCCCTCATGACCGAACAGGTCAAGGTCGCGATCATCTACTACTCCGCCACCGGCGGCGTCTACAAGCTCGCCCAGGCCGTCCAGGAAGGTGCTGAGAAGGCCGGCGCCGAGGTCCGCCTCCGCAAGGTGCAGGAGCTGGCCCCCAAGGAGGCCATCGAGTCCAACGAGGGCTGGGCCGCCCACGCACTCGAGACGCAGGACGTCGCCGAGGCCACCGCCGAGGACATCCTCTGGGCCGACGCCGTCATCTTCGGCACGCCCACCCGGTACGGCAACGTGACCGCGCAGCTCAAGCAGTTCCTCGACACGCTCGGCCCGCAGTGGGCCCAGGGCCAGCTGGCCGACAAGGTCTACTCGGGCTTCGTCTCGGCCGGCACCGCCCACGGTGGCCAGGAGTCGACGCTGCTCGCGCTCTACAACTCGATGTACCACTTCGGCGGCTTCATCGTCCCGCCGGGCTACACCGACGGCATCAAGTTCGCCGAAGGCAACCCCTACGGCGCCAGCCACGTCAGCGCCAACGGTGCCAACCCGCCGAACGACACCGACCTGGCCTCGGCCAGCTACTCCGGCCGTCGCGTGGCCGAGGTGGCCGCCCAGTTCAAGCGCGGCGCCGAGCAGAACTGATCCTCCCCCGCAGTCGGCCGTCGGCGCCCCCGTAGCCGACGTCGACAGCCGCGCCCCCGCCGACTCCTGTCGGCGGGGGCGCTGTGCTGTGCGGGCTGCTGCCCCGGACCCACTCATCGACCGTTTGCGGGCCGCACAGCAGGCAACGACAACGTCATGGCACTCACGAAGGACGAGCAACGCGTACTCGACGCGGTACCCAAGCAGCTGCTGATCGGCGGCACGTGGACCGACGGCTCGGCCGACCAGATGTCGGTCGAGGACCCGGCCACCGGCGAGACGCTCTGTCAGATCGCCAACGCGACCCCCGAGGACGCGATGAAGGCGCTCGACGCCGCAGCCGCTGCCCAGCACTCCTGGAAGACCGTTGCGCCGCGCGAGCGCAGCGACATCCTGCGCCGCGCCTACCAGCTGATGAAGGACCGGGCTGACGACCTCGCCCTGCTCATGACCATGGAGATGGGCAAGAGCCTCGCCGAGAGCAAGGCCGAGATCACCTACGCCTCGGAGTTCCTGCGCTGGTTCTCCGAGGAGGCCGTGCGGATCAACGGCCGCTGGTCGAACGAGCCGAGCGGTGCCGGGCGGCTGCTGACGATGAAGCAGCCCGTCGGCCCCTGTCTGCTCATCACGCCGTGGAACTTCCCGGCCGCCATGGGGACCCGCAAGATCGGCCCGGCCATCGCCGCCGGCTGCACCATGATCGTCAAGCCGGCCAGTGCGACGCCGCTGACGATGCTCGCGCTCGGCGAGATCCTGCTCGAGGCCGGGTTGCCGGAGGGCGTGCTGTCGATCATCACCTCGTCCTCGACGGGCAAGGTCATGCAGCCGCTCGTACAGGACCAGCGGCTGCGCAAGCTCTCGTTCACCGGCTCCACCGAGGTCGGCCGGCTGCTCATGGAACAGGCCTCGCAGACCCTGCTCAAGCTCTCCATGGAGCTCGGCGGCAACGCGCCGTTCATCGTCTTCGAGGACGCCGACCTCGACAAGGCGATCGAGCAGGCCGTCGTGGCCAAGATGCGCAACATGGGCGAGTCGTGCGTGGCCGCGAACCGCTTCTACGTGCACTCCTCCATCGCCGAGGAGTTCACGAGCCGCCTGTCCGACAAGCTCGGCGCCCTGACCGTCGGCCGCGGCACCGAGGACGGCGTGGACGTCGGTCCGCTCATCGACGCCGACCAGCAGGGCAAGGTGGCCGAACTCGTCGACGACGCCGTCGAGAAGGGCGCCACCGTCCGCACCGGCGGCTCCAAGGGCGACGGCGCCGGCTACTTCTTCAAGCCGACCGTGCTCGGCGACGTGCCCGCCAACGCCCGCCTGCTGTCGGAGGAGATCTTCGGACCGGTGGCGCCGGTCGCGAGCTTCGACACCGAGCAGGAGGTCCTCGACGCGGCGAACGGCAGCGAGTTCGGCCTGGTCGCCTACGTCTTCACCTCGGACTTCTCCCGCGCCATCCGGGTGCTCGAGGAGCTCGAGGTCGGCATGGCCGGCCTGAACAAGGGGCTCGTCTCCAACCCGGCCGCACCCTTCGGCGGCGTGAAGCAGTCCGGCTTCGGCCGTGAGGGTGGCTTCGAGGGCATCGAGGAGTACCTCGAGACGAAGTACATCGGCATCGACCTGTAGCAGTCCGACGGTGTAGCAGTCACACCCTGCGAGAACCGCCCCCGTCCGCTTCCGGACGGGGGCGGACGCGTTTCAGCTCCCGACCTGCGCCGGGGACTCCGACGGGCGGATGGGGGTTCCGCGGCCGGTGGTGACGAACGCCGGCAGGCTCTCGCGGATGTAGAGGCCCCACGCGTCCTTGCAGACGTCGAAGCACTCGTAGGACGGCACCAACCCCACGTGGGTGAAACGGAGCTCCGTCCCGCCGCCCGACGGTGTGAGCTCGAACCGGATCTCGGTTCCCTTCCACTCGCTCTGGTCGTCGATGAAGCTCATGTAGTTGTCGAGCACGCGCCAGACGACCCGCTCGCCGGGCACGAGCTCCTCCACCCGGATGCGGCTGCGGTGCTCCACCGTGTCGGCGTCGTCGTGACCCCGGTAGGAGTACTCGGCGCCGACCTGGTCGGTGTCGCCCTCGACCTCCTCCGACCACCACCCACGGACGTCGTTGATCGCGTGGAACACCTCGAGCGGCGGTCGGTCGATGGTCACGGTGGTCGTGTAGCTGTCCTCGTTCATGGGTTCCCCTTCAGGCGTTGCGGCAACTTGCGTGATGCAAGTCGCAGCCTAAGCAGACTGGCTTGCGTCACGCAAGCGCCCCGCTAGGATGGGGTTCATGCTCGGTAAGGCGTACGACAACGAGGTCTGCTCGATCGCCCGCGCATTGGAGGTGGTCGGCGAGCGCTGGAGCCTGCTGATCCTCCGCAACGCCCTGTTCGCCGGGTCCACCCGCTACAGCGACTTCCAGCGCAGCCTCGGTGTGGCGTCCAACGTCCTGCAGTCCCGGCTCGACGGCTTCGTCGACGCCGGCCTGATGCGCCGGCACCGGTACTCCGAGCAGCCGGAGCTGCACGAGTACCTGCTGACCGAGAAGGGGCGCGCCTTCGCCCCCTCCCTCATCGCGCTGACCGAGTGGGGCGACCGGTTCGCGGCGCCGGACGGGCCGCCCGTCCTCTACCGCCACCCGCGGTGCGGGTCCGACGTGCACTCCGAGCTCGTGTGCGCCTCATGCGGACGGCTGGACGATCCGGTCGAGGTGGAGGCCCACCCCGGCCCCGCGATGCCTGCCGAGCGGGCCGAGCGGATGCGCCGCCGGTTGACCCCCGCGGCCTCGGCCTGACGGGCGATCCGCATCCGATGCGTACTTCTGCATTGCACGAACGATTCCGTAGCCGACAATAGAGCGGTGACGCTCCTCACCCCTGCCCCGACGCAGCCGTCCGCCCCCGAAGCCACGCCCTCGGGGTCCCCTACCGGCAGCCGGCCTTCTGCTGGACTGGCACTCCGGTACGTCGCTGCCGCCGCCTCGCTGGGTTCGGCGGGCATCCACTTCGCCGTGCTGCCCGAGCACTGGCTGGAGTGGGTCGGCGCCGGCCTGTTCTTCGGGGTCGTCGCCTGGCTGCAGGTCGGTTGGGCCGTCGCACTCGTGCAGACCCGGAACCGCCTGGTACCGGCACTGGGGGCTCTCGGCCAACTTGGCGTCGTGGGCGTCTGGGTGCTGAGCCGCACCGTCGGCCTTCCCATCGGGCCGCAGGCCGGCGAGGCCGAGCCCGTCGCGTTCATCGATGTGCTGAGCACCGTCCTCGAGGTGACGGCCGCGGTTTGCGCCGGACTGCTGCTGACCACAGTGGCCCGCCGGGCGTTGCGTCGCGGCGTCTTCGTGGGCGGTACCGGCGTGTTGGCGCTGGGGGTCGCCGTGGCCACGACGGCGTCGCTGGTCCCTTCGATCGGTGGGCACGAGCACTCCCACGCCGCCGGCGAGACCGCACTCGACGGTCACTCGCACGCCGCCGTGACCGGTGACGTCCCGGTCGGCTGGGTCACCGGTTGCCATCAGCACGCCGCCGCCGCGCCTGGCGCTCCGGTCGACCCCGCCGACATCGGCCACGGAGCTGGGAACTGCACCGACGCGCCGGTCACGACGGCCCAGCGGACGGCCGCGGAGGGCCTCGTCGCCGCCACCACGGCGTCGGTGACGGCCAAGTACCCGACGCTGGAGGCGGCGCAGAAGGCGGGCTACATCATCGTCAACGAGACCGGTCCGCTGATCCACGTGGGCATGACGGCGTGGATGCGCGACGGCCACCTGCTCGACCCGAACCGGGTCGAGTCGCTGGTCTACGCGAAGTTCGGCGGCGGTTCGATGCTGCTCGGCGCCATGTACGTCGCCGAACCCACCGCGCCCCAGGGGCCGCTCATCGGCGGCGCGTTGACGTCCTGGCACGTGCACACGAACCTGTGCGTCAACCCGAGCGTGGGGACGGCGCTGAACCCGAACGGTGGCCAGTGCCCCGCCGGCTCCGCCATCTCGCCGACCGCGCAGATGCTGCACGTGTGGACCATCCCCTACACCGGTGGTCCGTTCGCCGACATCAGCACGCCGGCGCTGATCACCGCGGTGACCAGCGAGCTGCAGCGCCGCGGGGCAGCAGCGGGGCAGCCGGGCTGAGCTGACGTCCGCTTAGCCCTGGTCCGCTCAACCCAGAGCAGCGCTGGCGCGGATCGCCCGCACCACGAGGTCGGGGTCATCCCACATCGGCAGGTGACCGCAGCCGGCCAGCAGACCGATCCGAGCGTCGGGCAGCACCTCATGCACCCGCAGGCGCTGCCGGGGCGGCAGCAGCATGTCCTTGGCCCCCCAGGCCAGCGTCACCGGGACATCGATCCCTCCGGCGGGCGGCGCGAAGCGCTGCCCGTGCACGGCCGCGAGGGTGCCGTCCCAGCCGGTGGCGGCCGCGAGCGCGGCCATCGCGGCGGCGGCGTCCTCAGCGGGCCAGCGCCACGGCTTGGCGACCATCGACGAGTGGGTCAGGGTCCGGACGGCGGCCAGGCCGAACAGCCGTTTCGTCCGCGGCGACATGCCACGTCCTGCCGGGGCCAGCCGCTCGGCAGTCGCCCGCGCCATCTCGAGCATCACGCGTGCCCGTCGGGCATCGGCGTCGCTGCTGAAGCCGGCCGGCGACAGCCCGAGGACGGTCCGCGCGCGACCGAGTGCGGCCAGCTCGAGTGCGACCCAGCCTCCGAGCGAGCTCCCCACGATGTGCGCGGTCGGCAGCTCCTGCTCGTCCATCCAGGTCACCACCGCGGCGGCGAGCGCTCGCGGCGACGGGGTCCGCCCGTCCTCCAGCGTCGGCGAGACCCCGAAGCCGGGGAGGTCGACGGCGTACACCTCGAAGGACTCCGCCAGCGGCTTGACCACCGTGGTCCACGCGGCGCGGCTGTCGCCGATGCCGTGGACCAGGACCAGCGGATCGCCCGCACCGAGGCGGTCGAACTCGAGTGTGCTCATGTGGTCAGGAACTCCGTGAGGGTGGCGGTGACGGTGCGGATGCGGGCCTCGTCGACCCACTCGTCGCGGGTGTGGGCGAGATTTGGGTCGCCGGGGCCGAAATTGACGGCCGGAATGCCGAGGGCGGCGAAGCGGGCGACGTCGGTCCAGCCGTACTTCGCTCGCGGCGGCTGTCCGACGACGGCGAGGAACTCCTGCGCCGCCGGTGCGCCGAGTCCGGGCAGGGCACCGGGTGCGGAGTCGGTGAACACCGTCTCGAACGGGCCGACGACCTCGCGGAGGTGGTCGTGCGCCTCGGCCTCGGTGCGATCGGGGGCGAAGCGGAAGTTGACGGTGACGACGCAGCTGTCGGGCACGACGTTGCCCGCGATGCCACCGGCGATGCGCACCGCGGAGAGGCCTTCGCGGTAGGTGCAGCCGTCGATGGTGACGTCGCGGGGTGAGTAGACGCGGAGCCGTTCGAGCAGGGGCGCCGCGGCGTGGATGGCGTTCTCCCCGAGCCATGACCGGGCGCTGTGGGCGCGGCGGCCGGGGATCGTCACCTCGGCGCGGCAGGTGCCCTGGCAGCCGGCCTCGACCGCTCCGTCGGTGGGTTCGAGCAGTAGGGCGAGGTCGGCGTCGAGCGCGTCGCGCATCGAGGCGGCGAGCCGCCGCAGACCGTTGCGGGCCTCCTCCACCTCCTCGGCGTCGTAGAGGACGAGCGTCAGGTCGTGCGCGGGTCCGCGCGGCGCCTGCAGCGCCGTGGCCGCCGCGACCAGCATCGCGGCGACGCCCGACTTCATGTCCGAGGTGCCGCAGCCGACGATCCGGCCGTCGCTGCGGGTGGACGGGACGTTGTCGGCGATCGGCACCGTGTCGAGGTGGCCGGCGAGCAGGACCCGCTGCGGGCGGCCCAGCTCCGTCCGCGCGACGAGGGCGTCGCCGTCGCGGACGACGGTCAGCCCCGGGAGAAGGCGCAGCGCGTCTTCGACGAGGTCGCAGATCGCGCGTTCGTCGCCGCTGACCGAGGGCACGTCGACCAGCGCGGCGGTCAGCGCCACGGGGTCGGTCAGGTCGAGCCGGGTCGTCACGGTCTGGGGCACCGGCTCAGGTGCTGACGCCGTGGGCGCGGAGCACGTCGTTCAGCGCCGTCTTGTCGTGGATCTCGTCCTCGGCGAGGCGGCGCAGCACAAGCAGACAGGGCATGCCGAACTCCCCGCCGGGGAAGCTGCGGACCTTGGTGGAGCCCACGGCGACGGCCCGCTCGGGTACCTCGCCGCGGGGCAGCTCGTCGCCGGTCTCGGCGTCGAAGACCCGGGTGGAGTTGGTGAGGATGGAGCCGGCGCCGAGCTTGGCGCCGCGGCGGACGCGGGCGCCCTCGACGACCATGCAGCGCGAGCCGATGAACGCGTCGTCCTCGATGACCACGGGACGGGCCGACGGCGGCTCGAGCACGCCACCCAGGCCGACGCCGCCGGAGAGGTGCACGCGTCGGCCGACCTGTGCGCAGGAACCGACCGTCGCCCAG
>JAVEDQ010000351.1 GCA_030840885.1 Frankiaceae bacterium | reverse complement strand
GCGTGCTCTATCTGCTGTTCCTGAACGCCATGCGCGTCGCGTTGCGCGAGCCGCTGGCGGAGCTGAAGGCCATGCGCCGCAAGCAGGAGGACCTGCTGCGCGAGATATCGACGTCGTCGGGCTACCTCGCCGACGTCGCCGACGTCTGGGCCGAGAGCGAGGCCGAGCGGCGCGCTCCCACGTCCTGATCGACGCCTCGCCAGTAGGAGCGCCGGCGCAGGTAGCAGGGGAGCGTTGTCCGTCGTCGGGGCTGGCGGTTCGTCGTTCAGCGGCAACAGCCGGACCGGCTCCCTGGCCGCCCGTAGCGGGTCGAGGTAGCGCTCGCTCGGCGTCCCGATGTCGCGCCGTAGGCCCCAGTGGAGGCACGTGTCCCGCCCGGTCGGAGCTTCGCAGCCGGGATGCTGGCCGGACACCACGCCGAGCAGTTGGCCTGCCCGCACGACTTGTCCTGGGTGCACGACCGGGTGCACCGGTTCGTAGCTGAACCGCCGCGGGCCGACGTCGACGCTCACCACGCCGCGGGTCACGACCGGTCCGGCGAAGCGCACGACGCCGTCGGCCGGAGCCCGCACCTCCGATCCCGGCGCCGCGCGTAGATCGACGCCCCGGTGGCCCGCGGCGTAGCGGCCGGGATCGTCGAAGGCGCGCACGAGCACGAGCGGCTCGGGCAGGGGCGGGCGCCACGCGGTGCCGGTGGCGGACGCGGGTCGTGCGCCGAGGCAACCGAGCAGCAGGAGGCTGCCCACGAGCACGCGCCACCTCGCCTTCTGCATGCCGCTCAGCGTTGCGCGTCGGTCTGCTCCTGCGCGTCGCCGGGCGGCCACCTGGGGACGACGCTGTCCGCGGTGGGATCGAGTTCCCGCGTCTGACCACGGCGTAGACTCGGCGGCAGCGACCCGACTCGTCGGGTCGACTTCGCACGCCTTCGACCGATCTCCGATCGGCACCCGGCCGCACCGGTCCCTGGTCCTCAGGGCGCGGCCCCGCAGGCGTCAGGGTCCCGACCGCCCGGTTCGGGACGCACAACCGAGTCCCAGGAGGAACGACACATGGCTGTCGTCACCATGCGCCAGATGCTGGAGGCCGGAGTCCACTTCGGTCACCAGACCAAGCGCTGGAACCCCAAGATGAAGCGCTACATCTTCACCGAGCGCAACGGCATCTACATCATCGACCTGCGCCAGACGCTCGACTACGTCGACCGCGCCTACGACTTCGTCAAGGAGACCGTCGCGCACGGCGGCTCCATCATGTTCATCGGGACGAAGAAGCAGGCGCAGGAAGCGATCGAGGAGCAGGCCGGCCGGGTCGGCATGCCGTATGTGAAGGAGCGTTGGCTGGGCGGGATGCTCACCAACTTCCAGACGGTCTACAAGCGGCTGCAACGCCTCAAGGAGCTCGAGGAGCTCGAGGCCACCGGCGGCGGCGACACCGTCCGCACCAAGAAGGAAGCGCTGGTCCTCTCCCGCGAGAAGGCCAAGCTCGAGCGCACCCTCGGCGGTATCCGCGACATGCAGCGCACCCCAAGCGCGGTGTGGATCGTCGACACCAAAAAAGAGCACATCGCCGTCGGTGAGGCCCGCAAGCTGGGCATCCCGGTCGTCGCGATCCTCGACACCAACTGCGACCCCGACGAGGTCGACTACAAGGTCCCCGGCAACGACGACGCGATCCGCAGCGCCGCGCTGCTCACCCGCGTGATCGCCGACGCCGTCGCCGAGGGCCTCCGGGCCCGCGCGAGTGCCAACGGCGACAGCAAGCCGGAAATCGCCTCGGGCGAGCCGCTGGCCGACTGGGAGCAGCAGCTCATCGGCGGTACGCCCGAGGGCACCGAGCCCCCGGCCGACGCATCAGCTGCGGAAGCCCCTGCGGCACCCGTCGCCGACGCCGCGCCGGCACCCGAGGCCGCCGTGCAGACCGAGGCCGCCGACGCCGGCACCCCCGGCGTCCCCGCCGCGGTCGACCCCGCCCTCGGCGAGGTCGGCGGTGCCGGCTGGGGCACCGACTCGTCCGCCACCGCGCCGACCACCGAGCAGGCCGGCTCCTGAGGCTGCTGAGCCTCATCGAGCCCGCCCGCCTCCCCTACTGACACCCGGAGGAACCCACACCCATGGCTGAGGTCACCGCAGCCCTCATTCGCTCCGTCCGCGAGATCACCGGCGCGGGCATGAGCGATGTCAAGAAGGCGCTCATCCAGGCCGAAGGCGTCGTCGACACCGCTGTCGAGGAGCTCCGCAAGAAGGGCGCCGCGAAGGCCATCAAGCGCGGCGCCGAGCGCAGCACCTCGAACGGCCTCGTCGCGGCCGCCGAAGGCGCCATCATCGAGCTCGCGTGCGAGACCGACTTCGTCGCCAAGAACGAGCAGTTCCAGGGTCTGGCCAACGACATCGTCGCCCACGCCGCCCGCACGCGGACCAGCGACCTGACGGCCCTGCTCTCGGAAAAGCTCGTCGACGGCAAGACAGTCGCCGACAACATCACCGATATGCAGGCCGTGCTCGGCGAGAAGATCGAGCTGCGACGCGTTGCCGTCTTCGACGGTCAGGTCGCGTCCTACATGCACCGACGGGCCAGCGACCTGCCGCCGCAGATCGGCGTCCTGGTCGAGTTCGAAGGCTCCGACGAGGGCGCCGCCCGCGGTGCCGCGATGCAGGTCAGCGCCATGCGCGCGCAGTACCTGAGCCGCGAGGAGGTGCCCGCCGAGCTCGTCGAGAACGAGCGGCGCATCGCCGAGGAGACCGCAAAGGAGGAGGGCAAGCCCGAGCAGGCCCTCCCCAGGATCATCGAAGGTCGGGTGAACGGCTTCTTCAAGGAGGTCGTGCTGCTCGAGCAGGGCTCGGTGCAGCCCGACGCCGGCAAGAAGACCGTCAGGCAGGTGCTCGACGACGCCGGTGTGACGGTCAAGCGCTTCGCCCGCTTCGAAGTCGGCAGCGCCTGAGCGCTGTCCCGACCCGCATGACTCGCTGACAAGGGCCGTCCCGACCAAACCGGTCGGGGCGGCCCTCGTCGGTGGAAGACTGGGCCCGATCTGTCGAACAACCCCCGCCCGAACAAGGAGCTGCCGTGCCTGAGGCCCACCGCTGGAACCGGGTGCTGCTGAAGCTCTCCGGGGAGGCCTTCGCCGGCGGCGACCCGCTCGGCATCGACCCGACCACGGTGGCGACGATCGCCCGGCAGATCGCCGACGTGGTCGCGAGCGGCGTCGAGGTCGCCGTCGTCGTGGGCGGCGGCAACATGTTTCGCGGCCAGGCGCTCGCCGAGCGGGGTATGGACCGGGCCCGCGCCGACTACATGGGCATGCTCGGCACCGTCATCAACTGCCTGGCGCTGCAGGACTTCCTGGAGAACCGCGGGGTGAAGACCCGGGTGCAGACCGCCATCTCGATGGGCCAGGTCGCCGAGCCGTACCTGCCGCTGCGCGCCATCCGGCACCTGGAGAAGGGCCGCGTCGTCATCTTCGGCGCCGGGCTCGGGGCACCGTTCTTCTCGACCGACACCACCGCGGCGCAGCGTGCGCTCGAGGTCAAGGCGGAGGCGGTTCTCAAGGCGACGAAGGTCGACGGTGTCTACGACTCCGACCCGGTCCGCAACCCGGACGCGGTCAAGTTCGACGAGCTGACCTACAACGAGGTGCTGATGCGCGGGCTGAAGGTCATGGACGCCACCGCCATCAGCCTCTGCATGGACAACGCGATGCCCATCGTCGTTTTCGACCTGCTGACCGACGGCAACATCTCGAAGGCGGTCCGCGGTGAGAAGATCGGGACGGTCGTGACCGCCGACGACGTGGCGACCGGGAACGCAAGGGAGAACTCACCGTGATCGACGACGAGCTCCTCGAAGCCGAGGAGAAGATGGACAAGGCCGTCCAGGTGGCGAAGGACGAGTTCGCCAGCATCCGCACCGGCCGGGCGACCCCGCAGATGTTCTCGCGCATCGTCGTGGACTACTACGGCGCGATGACGCCGGTGAACCAGCTCGCCTCGTTCACCGTGCCCGAGCCGCGCATGGTGCTCGTCTCGCCCTACGAC
>JAVEDQ010000349.1 GCA_030840885.1 Frankiaceae bacterium | reverse complement strand
TCATGTTGCAGCGCGAACACCTCGAGGTGATGGGTGTCCTCGTTGGACGCGGCGACCGCCCGCAGCCGACCCTTCTCGTCCGCCAGCATCACGCCAGCAGCATCGACCTCGAGCAACTCGATGGCATGGCAACTCAGCCGATGCAGGAAGTCGCCGACCTGCTCGCCGCCGACCAGCGCCTCAGCAAGCTCCACGAAAGCCGAGGCCAACCGTCCCTCGCGCGTCATAGGGCCGCCCCTCGCCCGAGATCGTCGTCTGCTCGCCGGCCGATGTACAGAGCTGGGTTCGGGTGGACTGAGCTGCTCGTGCCGCGTTTGCTCCGTTGCGCCATGGTTGCCGACCTCTCCGCCGAGCCGCTTGAGTCACACCACTGCCCATGGGCGTGTGGGCCGCTGCGCGTGCCGTCACTTCAGCCGGCGGGCGTGTTGCGCGGAGGTTGAAGCTAGCCCCAGGAAGGGACCCCGCGAAGCACTTTCAAATCACTTGCCGTAGTCGTCGACAGCGAGCTGACGATCTTCACCTACACCGCGAACCCGGGCAGTCGGAGCGCGGAAGCACGCACCTCTCAGCGGCTTGCCGCCACGCTCGACGCAGAAACGCCCTCTGCTTCGTGACCCCGCCAGGTCAAGAGATGCGCGGAAGGCAGCTGATGAAGCGGGTCGAGGCCGGCCGAACCGGGACGGTCGATCTGAAAAACGTCGAAACAATCCGCTCGGTCGGTCTTCAGCATCTGGCCTTGATAACGCATCATGAGATGGTGGCGCAGGAGCAGGTCCGGCTCGGCGGGCCACTGTCAATGGTTGAACTCTCTGTTACCAACGGTCCGGTCCGGCACCACGCGACCTTCGAGCCTGCACCGAGCAGCGTCGGGCAGGCCCGGCGGGTTCTGCAGGAGGTCTTGGCGGAGGCCGGTAAGGCTGACTGGGCTGACGCCGCCTCGTTGGCGGTCAGTGAACTGGTCACGAACGCCGTCCTGCATGCGCACACGACCATCGAGCTGCAGATCGAGCTTGGACCGGATTGCCTGCGCGTCGAGGTTTGTGACTTCAACCCGGTGCTGCCGCTCGAACGCAGCTACGACATGCAGGCCACCACCGGCCGCGGAATGGCTCTGGTCGCCGCGATGACCAGCGGCTGCGGCGTCGTCTCGCTCGGCAGCAGGGGCAAGGTGGTCTGGTTCGAACTGGCGTTCCACGAGCCCGAACAGTCCGAGGACGAATTGCTCGCGGCCTGGGACGACGCTGCTGACTGGGACATGCAGTCGATCGAGCCCGACGAGCCGGAACCGCCGTCGGTCTTCTCGAGCGTGGAACTTCTCCAGGTACCTGCCGTGCTGTGGTTGGCGGCTCGTCAGCACCACGACGCCCTGCTCCGCGAGCTGATGCTCTACCTGGCTGAGCACGCCGACGTCGGTGTGGACCTGGCGGGTGCGGACCTCGCCCGCGGCACGGTTTCGACGTCGGTCATCGGTGCCCTCGAGCAGGCCACCATCGACGGAGCGGGGTCGGTTGCGCTGCCCCACGGCCACCCGAGCCCCATGCCGTGGATCCCGCAAGCGGTGGACCTGGCACTGGCGGTGCCGCAGGAAGCAGGTCTGGCCTTTGCCGCCCTGCAGGATGCGCTCGACGCCGGCGAACGGCTGGCGGCGGCCGACAAGCTGTTGGTGCGGCCAGGCCTACCCGAGATCGTCGCGGTCCGCGACTGGGTCTGCGAGCAGATCCAGAGCCAGCTGCTCGGCGTTCCCGCGACGCCGTGGCCGGGAACGGCGCAGGAGCGCTTCGAGACCTCGGCGCACGAACGAAGCGACCCGGAGTGGGACCTGTCAGCAGTGCTGTCCACAGGCAGGGGAGTCGTCGCCGCCGATGACGCGAACCGCATCATCGGCATCAGCGAACGCCTGGCCGCCCAACTGGGTTGGACCGTCGAAGAGCTGGTGGGACGGCGGGTGGTGACGCTCATCCCACCGGTCCTGCGTGAAGCACATGTCGCCGGCTTCACCCGCCACCTCACCACCGGCGAAGCGCACGCGCTCGGCGTGCCGTTGACCTTGCCGGTACTGCACGCGGACGGGCACGAGATCCTCTGCCGCTTCCTCGTCGAGCGGGCCGCTCCGCGCGACCGACGCGCTGTCTACCTGGCGTGGATCGATCCGCTGGAACCGGCCACCGCTACCGGATCAGTCGGGTGACGGAGGCACACTCAGCGCAGTGGGAGTGCCAGGACGAGCAGGGCCATGTCGTCGGCCTGCTTCCCGAACGCTGCAACTGCGCTGACGAGTGACTTGACGAGCTCGTCGGCGCCGGCACCAACGGGCACGGCGTCCAGTGCGGCCAACATGCCCTCCTCGCCGAGCAGCTCGTGGCCCCGTCGCGCCTCGGTGAAGCCGTCGGTGTAGAGGACCAGCGCGTCCCCGGGGGCAAGGTGGGTCTCCCACGTCGGTGCGTCCACCGACGGGAGGACTCCGACGATCTGGCCCTCGACCGGTAGTGCCTCGGTAGCTGCGTCGCCGCGGAACACGATCGGAGCAGGGTGCCCTCCGGAGGCGTAGCGCAGGAGCACGCCGTCAGCCGTCGCCTCGGCCACGACCGCCAGCACGGTCACGAACCGGCTGTCCCACTGCTGCTGCAGCAGCGACTCGTTCAGCTCCCGGATCGCGGAGCCCGGTTCACCGCACCGGCTCATGGCGGACCGAAACGTCCAGCGGGTCGCCGCGGTCAGGGCGCCGGCATCAACCCCCTTCCCGGATACGTCGCCGATGACGAGGCACCAGGCGGAGTCCGACACGGGGAAGACGTCGTAGAAGTCACCGCCGATCAGCTCGGCGTCGCGCCCGAGCGGTGCGTAGTACGAGGCGAGATCTGCGAAGGGCAACGGTGGCAGGACCGGCGGCAGCAGGCTCTGCTGCAGGGTGCGGGCAGCGTGTTCGGCGCGGGCGTAGAGCCG
>JAVEDQ010000316.1 GCA_030840885.1 Frankiaceae bacterium | reverse complement strand
CGAGCACCGGCAGGCGGTGCTCGGTCGCCCACTCGTCGCTGGCCAGCAGCACCGTCGACGCACCGTCCGTCAGCGGGGTGGAGTTGCCGGCCGTCATGGTGGCGCCGGCCCCACCATCGAGGCCCTTACCGAACACCGGGGAGAGCTTCGCGAGCTTCTCCGCGGTCGAGTCGGCCCGGAGGTTCGAGTCGCGCTGCAGGCCGAGGAACGGCGTCACCAGGTCGGCGAAGAAACCGCGGTCGTAGGCGGCGGCGAGCCGCTGGTGGCTGGTGGCCGCGAGCTCGTCCTGCGCCTCGCGGGTGATGCCCCACTGCTTCGCGGTGATGGCGGCGTGCTCACCCATCGACAGCCCGGTCCGCGGCTCGCCGTTCTTCGGCGTCTCGGGGACGATCTGGTCGGGCCGGATCTGGCCGAGCAGCTTCAGCCGGTCGGTCCAACCCTTCGCGCTGTTGGCCTTGAGCAGGATGCGGCGCAGGTCGTCGTTCAGGGCGACGGGGGCGTCACTGGTGGTGTCGACGCCGCCCGCGATGCCGACGTCTATCTGACCGAGCATGATCTTGTTGGCGACGAGCACGGCCGCTTCGAGACCGGTCGCGCAGGCCTGCTGGATGTCGTAGGCCGGGCTGGACGAGGCCAGGGAGCTGCCGAGCACCGATTCGCGGGTGAGGTTGAAGTCGCGGGCGTGCTTGAGCACGGCGCCCGCCACGACCTCGCCCATCTGGACGCCCTGCAGCCCGAACCGGCTGGCAAGCCCGTCGAGTGCCGCGGTGAGCATGTCCTGGTTGCTGGCCTCGGCGTAGGCGCCATTGGACCGGGCGAACGGGATGCGGTTGCCACCGAGCACGGCGGCGCGACGGGGGCTGGGCGTCGACACGAAGTTTTCTCCTCAGCGAATCGAGGTGCTTCTCGACGATTCTTCGGGGACCGTCGGGGGCTCGCAGTCGCGGCCCACACCTCATTGAATTCGGTTCAACCAGCGTAGCCGCAGCGGTTGGCCGCGACAACGCACCCGTCCTGTGGGGCCGCTCACGACCGCCGGGCGCGACGGCGGTTACGGTGCGAGCCATGAGCGGAGCCGGCCGTCGGATGGTGAACGACGTCCGCCGTACCCAGCTGCTCGACATCGGTCTGGAGCTGTTCAGCACCCAGGCCTTCGACACGGTCTCGATCGAGGAGATCGCACGGCGCGTCGGGATCAGCCGCGGGCTGCTCTACCACTACTTCACGAGCAAGCGCGTCTTCTACGTCGAGATCGTCCGGCTCGCGGCGCAGGACCTGCTGAGCCGTCTCGGCCAGGGTGCGGCCTCGACCCCCGGCGAACGGTTGCGCACCGACCTCGCGGCCTACCTGGGGTTCGTCGCGGAGCGCAGTGCCGGCTTCGTCACCCTGCTCCGTGGCGGCATCGGCAGCGATCCCGAAGTGCAGCTGGTCGTCGACTCGACGCGGGACGCCATCGTCGACGCCGTCCTGCAGGGCACCGACCGGGTCCGTCGCTCCGCCGCCACGGAGGTTGCCCTGTTCGGCTGGGTCGGCTTCGTCGAGAGCTCGAGCCTGCGGTGGTTGGTCGTCGACATCGACGAGCGGCCGCCGGCAGAGACGATGATCCGTCTGTTCTCCCAGCAACTCGCGACGGCGCTGAACTCGATCGAGGAGATCAGCACGGCCTGAGCAGCCGTGCGCGTGCCTGCTCTCAGCCCGCCGACCGCGGGGCACGGCGGCCGGCCGGCCGGCGCTCGGACGCGGACCCGCTGCGCGAACGTGCGGTCGGCCGTGCCACCACCGGGCCGAGGACGACGCGCTGCGCGATGACGGCGGTCCGCAGCAGCCGGTCGTGCGGAAGGCGGCGCCGGCCGAGGAACAGCAGGCCGGCGACGGCCAGCGGCACAGCGATGACGCCGAGCAGGACCACGTCGACCTCGCCGGTGCGCCCGAACAGGAGATCGAAGCCCTTCGAGCCGACCCAGGCGATGGCGGCCAGGCCGAGCAGCAGCCCGATCTCGCGGACGAGGGCGATCCGGAACGCGGGGGCGATGCCGCTGCGGACGTCCCGGATCCGCAGCCCGGCGAACAACTTGCCCGGCGTCCAGCCGTATTGCGACCCACACCAGCCGCGCAGCAGCGCCCACACCGTCAGCGGCAGCACGTAGAGGATCGGGTTGTCGCGGCCGACGGCGTCGTCGGCCATGCCGCGGAGGAAGAACGACGCGCCGAGCAGGATCGTGAGGTCGATCGCGAAGGCACCGAGACGCGTCCAGGCCGGCGCCGGCACCACGCGCAGCACCGCGCGCTGCGGTGGCAGCGTCCAAGCAGCGATCAGGCCGCCTCCGACGACCGAGAAGATGGCACCGGCGATCAGGCCGCCCAACCCGATCGGGAACGAGACGACCCCGGCGACGACGATGCCGGCTCCCAGCACCGGTGCGGACTGCGGCGCCGACACCGCGGTCAGCGCCAGCGCGCAGATGACCAAGCCGATGACCTGGCCCCGCTCGGCGACACCGAAGTTGAAGTACCCCTGCGAGATGGTCATGGCGACCAGCACGATCAGGGCGCCGCCGAGGAAGGCGACGATCGCGCCGCGCCACGGCCGGGTGGTGTCCGAGAGCGCCCGGCGTCGGATCGCATAGTTCTCCCCCGCGGGCGGCGCGATCAGTGCGCGGAGCCGGCCGAGAACGGTGCCACCGCGTGCGCCGACCAGCGCGGAGAGCAGGCCGGTCCCGACGATGCGGGCTTCGGGACCGTCGTCGGTGGCGCCGCCGACGATCTCGAGGTCGGAGCCCGCCTCACCGCTCCGGAGGACCTGTAGCTCGGACTCCTTGGCTTTCGCGTCGCGCTGGGCTGCCCCCTGCCTCGACCCGCTGCTGCGGCCCGTGCCAGCAGGGCGCCGCTGCGGCCCGGACCCCGAGCCGCTGGACCCTCGCCCTACTGGGCCAGGCATCCGGGGAACAGCCCGGGGTCGACGTTGCCCTTGCCGAGATCGATGTTCAGCGACTGGACGCTGATGGAGCTGGCGGAGAGCCGGGTCACGGCGAGCTTGGCGTCGTTCAGCGTGCCGTCGCCGGCGCTGAGGTTGAGCCCCGCCGGACCGCCCTCGGTGTTCACCTGGAGCTTGCTGAGCGT
>JAVEDQ010000303.1 GCA_030840885.1 Frankiaceae bacterium | reverse complement strand
GATTCAAGGAGGTCAATGACAGCCTCGGCCACCTCCTCGGCGACGAACTGCTCGTCCAGGTAGCCGGCCGGCTCCGAAGCACGCTGCACCCCGACGAAGAGCTCGCCCGGCTCGGCGGCGACGAATTCGCCCTCGTCATCCCCGCAGCCACCCTCGAACAGGCCGAGCAGGCGGCCGTTCGGCTGCTCGACGCGCTGACCGAGCCGTTCCACGTGGAAGGGCTGGCGCTGCATGTCGACGCCAGCGTTGGCGTCGCGGTCAGCCCCCGGCACGCCACCGACACCACTGGACTGCTGCGCTGCGCCGACATCGCCATGTACCGAGCCAAGTACCTGCGGGGACGATCGGCGGTCTATGACGCCGCCGACGACGACCCCGCTCGGCAGCGGCTGCAGACCGTAGAGGAACTTCGCACCGCCCTCGCGCGCGACCAGCTGGTGCTGCACTACCAGCCTCAGGCCAGCCTGCCCGACGGCCAGATCAGCGCCGTCGAGGCCCTCGTCCGCTGGTGCCACCCAGAAACCGGGCTGCGCTACCCCGACACCTTCCTGCCGCTGGTCGAGGAAGCCGGGTTGATGGCCGCCCTGACCGACCGGGTCCTCGAACTCGCCCTCGACCAGATCCTCACCTGGCAGGCCGACGGCCTGCCCGTCCTTCCCGTCGCCATCAACCTCTCCGCCTCCAGCACCGTCGACACCGCCCTGCCGGACCGGATCGCCGGCGCGCTTGCCGTCCGCGACCTGCCCGGAAACGTGCTCGTTCTCGAGATCACCGAACAGTTCCTGATGGCCGACCGCGCCCGCGCCCACGCCGTTCTCACCCAGCTCCGCCAACTCGGCATCACCATCAGCATCGACGACTTCGGCACCGGCTACTCCAGCCTCGCCTACCTGCGAGACCTCCCCGTGGACGAGCTCAAACTTGACCGCGCCTTCATCGCACCACTCGCGGACGACGCCCGCGCCGCCAACCTCGTGCGCAGCACCGTCGACCTCGCCCACGCCCTCGGCCTACGCATGGTCGCCGAGGGCGTCGAAGACCAGACGACCTGGAACGAACTCGCCCGCTACGGCTGCGACCACATCCAGGGCTACCACCTCGCTCGGCCGATGCCCGGACCCGCCCTCACCCACTGGTTCCAACAGCGCCAGCCCGGCGGCCCGCACATCCCGACCCAACACCCGAGCCGAACACCGTCATCCGCCGGCCGCACGAACTGAACATTCGTCGCCAGTCAGAAACCAACCCAACAGGGCCCGGCGGATAGCGTCGGCGGGACAGCCAACGTCCGACAACGCAGTTCATACGGTCCATGTCACGGGTACTCAATTCTGCGGCTGATGCAGATCGATCGTGCGAACCTTCGAAGTTCCGACGAAATCCGTCAGCGGTCACATCCGCGCCTCACTCATTCGGGTGTTCAGCTCCTGTTGGACCCAGTCGAGATTGTCAGGGCTGCCTCATCGGGCGGCGTCAACTTGCCCTGTGACGGCGGTCCTGCCTTCGCTGCTCACCCGAGAAGTGTGTGGAGGTCCCTATGAGGATCAAGCGATTCCTCATTCCCGCCGTGGGGGGTGTGGTCGTGTTCGGAGTGGTCACCGGATTCGCCGCCTCGCTGACGTTGAACACCAAGTCCGTCGGTGCCGGTAATGCGACGGTGGCGAGCTGCAACGCCTCCGCGAGCATCTCCTACACCACGGCCTACTCGGCAACTCTTCCCGGCTATAAGGTCAGCACGGCGCCGTTCACGACGGCGGCCGGCTGCGCCAACATGGCCTACCGGGTGACGCTGTCCGGTGCCGCCAACGCCTCCCTCGGTGAAATCACCGGCACGACAGACGCGTCCGGAAACGGCACGCCGGACTTCAGCGCGAGCAACATCGCGGCCTCGTCCGTCACTGGCGTGTCCGTCATCATCACCGGCTAGCCCATGGACCGCCGGAAGGGGAAACGTGATGCGAAGGCAGCCGGGGCCTCCTCCTGCTGCCCTCAGCGTCTACTTCCGGCGCACGACCGTCGTGGCCGTCGGCCTGACGATGGTGGCTGCGGCCGGGCCCGCTGCAGCCACCCTGTTGACGCCGACGGCGAAGAAGGTCGGCGCCGGCGCGACAGCGGTCACCAGCTGCGGAACGCTGAGCAGCGCGACGGTCAATTACGCCGTGCAAGCCGGAACCATTCGAAGCTTCACGATCAGCGGGCTGCCGGCCGCCTGCAACGGAGCGACGCTCACGGCGACGCTAAGCCAGAACGGGACCGATGGGGGCCATGGTGGCCCGGTGACCGTCTCCTCGGGAGTCGCCACGATCTCGACGCTGTCGGCGAACCCGACACCGGCGAGCGTGACCGACGTCCGGATAGCTGTCCAGGGACCCTGAATCGTGCGGCTGGGCAGCGGCTGCCCTGGTGGGCGGTAGCCGCCGCAGCGATGGGCGCCGTGCTCATGATGAGGGTGACCGCGGCGTGGGCGGCGAGCGTGGCCCTGACCAGTGCCCACCTCGGGACCGGCATCGTGACTCCCTACCTGTTCCCGACGTCGGTGAGCACGACGAACAACGGCAACAAGGCCGGGAAGCTGCAGGCCAGCGACAGCGTGACCCTGAACTTCTCCGAGCAGATCCAGGCCTCCACGCTCTGCTCCTCCGCCTCGAACAGCGTCACTTCGCAGAACCTGCCCGGCCTCACCGCGCAACTCGTCGACAACGGTGCGACGACCGGCAACGACCAGCTGGCGTTCCAAGTCGGATCGTCGACCTGCTCCGCACTGCACATCGGCACCCTCGACCTCGGCTCCGCGAACTACGTCACCGGTGGATCCGTCTCCTTCCCGACATCCAGTGCGCTCGTCACACAAGGAACCAGTACCGCCACCGTCACCATCACCCTGGGAACCCCCTCTGCAGGAGGAACTCTCGGCACCTTGACCGGCGGCAGCTCCGTGCTCTACACACCAGACCCCACCATCACCGACAAGAGCAGCCACGCCATCGGAACCAGCACTGCCGCGACGAGCGTCACGAGCCAGTTCTGATGGCCACCATCCCAAAACCGCGAACGCGCACCCGACTGGGTAAAGCCGCTGGCCTCCTGTCGACCATCGCCACTCTGGTGCTGCTCGGATGGCTCTGGCCGCAGACCCTGCACGGCCCAACGGCCTATATCGGCGTCAACGGCCACAGCATGGACGGGACCTACCGGACCGGCGACCTCATCCTCGTCCGACACCAGACGAGCTACCACGTCGGAGACATCGTCGCCTACACCATTCCCGCCAACGAATTCGGCGCAGGGGCGCACGTCATCCACCGCATCGTCGGCGGCAACGCCACCGTCGGCTACACCACTCAAGGCGACAACAAAACGATCACCGACCCGTGGCACCCCCGACCACGTGACGTGCTCGGCAGGAGCCGCCTCCGGGTCCCCGGCGGCGGCAACGTCATCCAGTACCTCGCAAGACCGCTACCGCTCGGACTTCTTTGCGGCGGAATTACCGTCCTCGCACTGCTGTCGGCCAGCCGGAACGAGTCCAAGACCCACCTAGCCTCAGATCATGATCCGGGGCTGTCCGCCGCCTCTGCCACATAGCGATCTCGCGGCGGACCGCCACTCGCAACGGCGCCTCCTCTGTCGCAGCGCCAGCCCGAAGCCGGAGTGGATCGACTACCCAACCCCCAAGCGCCCTAGGGCGACCACCGTCGGCGCGAGCAGGAAGATCGTCAGAACGGGCGAACTGCTCAGAAGCGTCCCGAACGGCATACCAAGATCGCGCATAGCGCCGGCTCCTGCTCGGCGAAGCGTCCGCGATCGGCACTTCCCGGGCGGACCCTGAACGTTGAAGGTGGAGCGCCACGAATCTTGTCTCGCCGAAGGATGATCGTTCTGTGCTGAGGCGACTCAAGAAGGTCACGTTGTCCGCCAGGGAGCGGAAGATGCTCAGTGAGCTTGCGAATCCGCACCTTCCGGATCGGATCTCGGTCGAGTTCGTCGCGCCGACAGCGTCCTTGATGTTTTGGGGCCGTCGCAACGGCTGGTTGTACACGCCCGGACGTGCCGCCAGCAAGCAGCTACTGGTGGCCGAGTTCCTCGGGCACCTACTCAGGCACGTCCATGACCAAGGAAACGTGGCCTGGCCCGGTCCTGAGGATCCCCGCCCGAGAGCTGATTCGGTCGGCGCAGGTCAGCTACGGCTCGAGTACGAGGGCAGCGATGGCCAGGCGCTCACGGTCGGGCTGCTAGACCTCGATCTTTGATGTCGTACACGCGTATGGCCAGCGACCGGGGTAGCGCGACTCTCAGCAATTGGTCGCATCGCGACGGCTCCCGAGCGAGCGGTATCGGCACTTCGCGGGTGCTGGGCAACTGTGGAGCCGAACAACACGATTGTCAGCGTCGCCTACCTCCTAGCCGGCCGGGTCGGCAGGCGCGGTACTCGGCGCTCCACGCTTCGTGCGGACCCTGGAGGATCGGATGCGCCGGGTGCAGCCGAACGGCTGTGAGCGCAACCGTCCCGCAGCCCGCGGGGGCGTCCTGATCCCCTGAATCGCCGGGTCTGATCAACCCGTTGCTCCATTGGCACGGCCCGCCCCTCCGCCGTAGAAGCGGTGATGAGGAGGGCGGGGTGACCGCTGAGGGTTTGTCAGCGGCGGCCGGCGGCCGGCTCCTCCGACACGGCCGCATCGTCCGGCCGCGGGGCCGGAATGGCCGCGCGAGCCGGCGCCGGCCGCGACGAGGTCTGTTCGCGCCGGAGGCGGAGCAGGACGCCGAGGCTTCCGATGCGCCTGACGAAGCATCCGATCATGCCACTGACTTTGAGCTGCCGCTGCGGACTGGGGTGCGCCGAGCTACAGGTGCAGAGCCT
>JAVEDQ010000437.1 GCA_030840885.1 Frankiaceae bacterium | reverse complement strand
GCTGCCGTTCTCGGAGGCGCCGCCTGAGTGGTCCCCGTCGTGGGCAACGGCGCCGACCAGCCACGGTTCGGCGTGCTCGCGGGACGGTTCGTGCCCGTGCCCGTGCTCGTCCTCGGCACCGGCACCGTGGGCGATCGTCTCCGCATCCGTCACCGCATCGGCCGACGGCTGGTCGGGCGACTGTGTCCCCTGCGGCGGGTTGGGGGTCCCGGCCGCCGACCGGGCGGCTTCGAAGTCCTTGGAGCGGATGAGCAGCAGAGCGAGCACCCCGCCGACCAGAGCGACCACCATCGCCACGAGCAGGATCTGCCGCAACCCGTAGACGAAGCTCTCGCGGGCGACCTGGGCGGCCAGCGGACGCAGCTGCTCGGGAAGCGCGGCGATCGCCTGCGAGCCGGCGCCGTTCTTGACCGCCTTGGTCAACCCCGCGGCGGCCTGCGGCGGCGCACCGGCCAGTCCCTTGCTCACCTGGCCGCCGACGGCGGAGGCGAACAACGAACCGAAGGTCGCGATGCCGGTGGCGATGCCCACCTGCCGGCAGGTGGAGTTGATGCCCGACGCCATGCCGGACCGCGACGGGTGAACGACACCGACGGCGGTCGAGGCCAACGGCGGGTTGACCAGCCCGGTGCCGACGCCGGCGATGAACAGGCCGATCACCAGGCGCGTCCAGTCCGAGGTCGGGTCGATGCGCCGCATGAGCAGCAGGCCGATGGCCACGAGCACCAGGCCGGGACCGATAAGGAAACGCACCGGCATGTGGGCGGTGAGGCGGCCGGCGATCGTGCTGGTGAGCAGGATGCCGCCGGACAGGACGAGCAGGCGCAGACCGGTCTGGAAGGCGGAGTAGCCGAGCACGTCCTGGAGGTAGAGCACCAGGTACAGCTGCAGGGCGAACAGCGACGCCGAGAGCGAGAAGGCGGCGATGGATCCGCCGAGGAAGGTCGGGAGCCGGAACAGGCCCAGGTCCAGCATCGGACTGCGCCCGCGGGCTTCGATGACCAGGAACAGCGCCAGCAGGACGGCGGTGCCGATGAAGCAGCCGTAGACCTCGGGCGAGCTCCATCCCTTCTCGCCCGAGCGGATCAGACCGAAGACGAGCAGGCTGAGTGCTGCGGTGAACGTGACGAAGCCGGCCCAGTCCGGCCGGCGGGCGCCCGGCTGGATCGACTCGGAGACCTTCGCGCGGGTCAGGGCGATGGCGGCGATCCCCAGCGGCAGGTTCACGAAGAAGATCCACCGCCACGACAGGCCACTCGTGAGCGCGCCACCGAGCAGCGGGCCGATGGCGACGGCGAGGCCGGTGATCGAGCCCCAGACACCGAAGGCCACACCCCGCTCACGCCCGGAGAACGCACCGGCCAGCAGCGCCAGCGAGACCGAGAACATGATCGCGCCGCCGATGCCCTGCGAGCCGCGGGCGATGATGAGCATCAGCGGCGAGGTGGCGACCCCGCAGACCAGAGACGCCGCGGTGAACACCGCCAGGCCCAACATGTACAGCTTCCGGCGGCCGTACAGATCGGCGAGGGAGCCGGTGGTCAACAGCAGCGACGCCAGGGTCAGCGCGTAGGCGTCGATGATCCACTGCAGGTCCGAGAAGGACGCGTCGATCTGCTTCTGGATGTCGGGCAGCGCGACGTTGATGATCGTGATGTCGACCAGCAGCATGAAGGTGCCGAGCGAGACCGCGACCAGCGTCCACCACCGGTTCGGGTCCGGTGCGCCGGACGCGAACTCCGCGGTCGAGGACTCTGCGCCCGAGGTGGTGGAGGGTGCGGCGTCGGTGCCGCCGGGGGTACTCACTGCTCTTGTCTGCCCAGATTTCGGCAAGGGCTGCAAAAAGTGACCTGTCGGACGGGGCAATCGTGGTGATTGCTGGGCAGGGGTCAGTTATGCACTCCCGCGAGAACGTCGATCGTCCCGCCGTCGACCGGTCCGGCTTCCCGAGCCGGGCCCGGAGCCGCGCGGGTGTCGGACCGCTGGTCGGTGCCTCCCTGACCCTGCTGCTGGGCGGCGGGATCCTCCTCGGGGCGCCGGCCCTGGCAGCCGGCCGTTCGTCCTCGTCCTCGCCCACCCCGGCGTCCTCCTCGTCGTCCGCCTCGCCGACGACCTCGCCGTCCTCCGCCTCGCCGCCGCCGACCTCCTCGCCCACGACGTCCCCGACCTCCTCCCCGTCGCCGAGTTCGTCGCCCACCGCGTCGCCGACCTCCTCACCCACGGCGACGTCCTCGCCTTCAGCCCGGCCGACCACGCGCCCGACCCGCACGTCGGCTCCGGCACCGACCTCCGGTGGCGGCGGCGCCTCCGACGGGACGAGCGGTTCTTCGTCGGGTTCGTCGCCCACGGGTAGCTCGCGCGCTACCGGTGCCGGCAGCAGCACGGCGTCCCGAAGCACGAGCAGCCAGAACACGGGCGACCAGAACACGAGCAGCGCGCCGGGCTCAGGGTCCGACGCCTCCGACGCGCCCCGTTCCGACCCGGCCCGGGCGGAAGGCGACCCCGGGGCCGCCCCTTCCAGCAGCCGCCTTCTCGGCAGCCGCCTCCCCAGCAACTCTGCCCCCAGCAGCCCCGTGTCCAGCAACCCCGTATCCAGCAACGCCGCCCCCAGCAGCCCCAGCCCCAGCCCGGCCGTGATCGTCCCGGTTCCGAGTGCTCCCGCCGCCGCGCCGGCGCCGGTGGCTCGCGCCGCGCGTCTCGTCGGGCTCGGCGCCCCGCAGGGGTCGTTCGGATGGGTCGGCGTCGCGGCCGTCGCCGTGGTGGTCGCCGTGCTCGCCGTTCTCGCTCTCGCCTTCCGGCGCGCGCGGGAGTCGCAGGGCGCCACCGGCTGAT
>JAVEDQ010000433.1 GCA_030840885.1 Frankiaceae bacterium | reverse complement strand
ACGTCGTGCTGCGGGCCGATCTGGACGCGTTGCCGCTGCAGGACGAGAAGGACGTCGCCTACCGCTCGACCTTCCCCGGGGTCGCGCACGCCTGCGGGCACGACGTGCACACCACGGTGGTGCTCGGGGCCGGTCTCGTGCTGGCCGACCAGGCTGCCCGCGAGGGGTTGCCGGGACGGGTGCGGCTGGTGTTCCAGCCCTCCGAGGAGCTGATGCCCGGGGGCGCGCTCGACGTGATCGCCGCGGGGGCAGTCGAAGGCGCGCGGTCGGTGTTCGCGCTGCACTGCGACCCGTCGATCGAGGTGGGCGCGGTCGGGTTGAAGGTGGGCCCCCTCACCGCCGCCTCGGATCAACTGACGATGCACCTGACCGGTCCCGGAGGCCATACCTCGCGTCCGCAGAACACCGTCGACCTGGTCTACGCCCTGGCCCGCGTGACCGCCGACCTGCCTGCCGCGCTCAACCGGGTGATCGATCCCCGGGCGGCGATGACGCTGGTCTGGGGCATGATCTCCGCCGGCTCCGCGGCCAACGCCATTCCACGCAGCGGCTTGGCCCGCGGGACGTTGCGGATGTTGGACCAGGAGGCCTGGGAGGGGGCGCCCGAGGTGGTGCGCCGACTCGCGGCGCAGCTCGCGGCGCCGTACGGGGCCGAGGTGCAGGTCGACTATGTCCGCGGCGTGCCGCCGGTGATCAACGACGTGTCCGCCATCGAGATGCTCACCGCGGCCGCCCGGGCCGTGCTGCCCGCGGGCGCCATCGTCCCGGCCAAGCAGTCGCTCGGCGGCGAGGACTTCGGCTGGTATCTCGCCCACGCCCCCGGAGCCATGGCCCGCCTCGGCGTCCGTCGTCCCGGCGCGTCCGCCTACGACCTCCACCAGGGGAGCTTCGACGTCGACGAGCGCTGCATCGACGTCGGCGTGCGGCTGCTGGTCGGCACCGCCCTCGAGGCGCTGCGCAGCTGACCAGTCAAATTCGTCGGCAATGTGCCTGTGCGTGTCGTTCTTCGTCCTGCCGGTCCTGGGGCATTGTCAGGCTTGGCCGCCGAGCGCTGCGGCTCGATTGCGCAGCTCTTTCCGCAACCGACCTGCCGGTCCCACTCCAGAGAGCGACACGACATGACTTATGGCGACCCTTCCCAGAGCGGTCAGAACCCCGGCTACGGCCAGGGTCAGGGCCAGAACCCCGGTTACGACCAGAACGCGGGCTACGGCCAGAACGCCAGTTACGGTCAGGGCCAGGGTCCCGGCTATGGCCAGGCCCAGGGTCAAGGCCAGCCCGGCTACGGCCCCGGCTTCCCCGGCGCAGGCGGCAAGCCGCGCAACGGGCTGGGGACCGCCGCCCTGGTGCTCGGCATCCTCGGCCTGCTCGGCAGCGTCCTGTTCTTCGGCGGCCTGCTCGGGCTCATCGCGATCGTGCTCGGGTTCATCGCGCTCGGTCGCGTCCGTCGTGGCGAGGCCACCAACCGGGGGGCCAGCATCGCCGGGATCGTTCTCGGCGTCCTGTCCCTGATCATCCCGATCATCCTGCTCATCGTCGGGGTCTCGTTCTATTCGTCGAACAAGTCCGAGATCCAGCAGCTTCAGGACTGCCTCAAGAGCGCCAAGGACACGCAGCAGCAGCAGACGTGCCAGCAGAAGTTCAACACCCAGGTCAAGCCGTCTCAGTGAACCAGCGTCGGGAACGACGCCGCTAGAAGAAGGCGCCTAGCTAGAACAAGACGCCGCATAACGACCGGAGCCGGGGGCACCTGCCCCCGGCTCCGGTCGTTCTGACGTGCCTTCTCAGCTCAGGGACTTGTCAGCGCACGGACTCCGTTTCCCGCCCCGACTCAGGCGTCGACTCGTCCCGCTGGTGCGGCAGATCGCCCGGCTTCACCGCATGTGATGGCGGAATGCGGAGCAGCTTCGCGACCCAGTCCGGCAGGTACCAGTTCCATTCGCCGAACAGGCTCACCAGGGCGGGCACCAGCAGCGCGCGGACGACGGTCGCGTCGAGCAGGATGCCGAAGCCCAGTGCCGTCGCGAACAGCTTGATGTCGGTCTGCGGTCCGCTCGCGAGCGAGATGAACGCGAGGAACAGGATCAGCGCCGCGCTGGTCACCAGACGACCGGTACGGCCGAGTCCCTCGACGACGGCGCCATCGGTGCTGCCGTGGGCGTCGTACTCCTCCCGCATGCGGGACAGGATGAACACCTCGTAGTCCATGGAGAGGCCGAACAGGAACGCGAAGACCATGATCGGTAGCCAGAAGGTGATGGCGCCGGTCGGTGCGATGCCGAACACCGCCTGGCTGCCGTGGCCGTCCTGCCAGAACAGCACCATGACGCCGAAGACCGCCGACACCGACAGCAGGTTGAGCACGACGGCCTTCAGCGGCAGCAGCAGTGAGCGGAAGGCGCGCACCAGCAGCACGTAGGTGATGAGCACGATCAACCCCAGCATCAGCGGGAAGTTGCCGTACACCGCCTTCAGGTAGTCGATCTGCAGGGCTCCGACACCGGAGACCCCGATCACGCCGGGCATCCCCTTCAACGCCGAGATGGCGGAGCGGACGGGCTTGAGCGACGCGGTGTTGGCGGTCTCGTCCTTCGGGATCCCGATGACGACGGCCGTGCCGGCGCGCTGGGAGGCGGGCCCGGTGGGGGCGTAGGCGGCGACGATGCCCGGGACCGTGCGCAGCCGTGCGACCACGGCGGGGGCCGCGGCCTGGTCGACGAGCACCTCGATGGGCGTCAGCGCGCCGGTCGGCACGCCGCTGCGTTCGAGCTGCTGCACCGCTTCGTACGCCGGGCCCGACTTGGCCAGCGAGTCGGACTTCGCGAGGCCGATGGACAACCCGAACACCGGGATGATCAGGACGACGAGCAGGGCCGTGGCGACGAAGGCGGCAATCCATCGGCGGCGGACGATCAGTCGCGCCCACGCCGTCCAGCCCCGGCTGGCCTCGGCCTCGTTGCGGATGCGCGGCCGGTCGGCGAACAGGCCGAAGGGCCGCGTCTCGAACTGGTAAGGCCGGCCGCTGATGCGGGAGAACAGCTGCCGGGTCCGCCGGATCGGGCCGCCGTAGCGCCAGGTCAGCAGAGCCGGCAGCAGGGTCAGCGACACCAGGGTGCTGATCAGCGGGATCAGCATGCCGCCGAAGCCGATCGAGCGCAGGAACGGGACCGGCAGCACGATCAGGGCTGCGAGACCGATCGCCACGGTCACCCCGGAGAACACGACCGCGTGGCCCGCGGTCTCGAGCGCGACCCGGATGGCTTCGTCGTTGTCACGCCCGTGGGCGCGTTCCTCACGCCAGCGGGTGACCACGAGCAGCGAGTAGTCGATCGCCACGCCGAGGCCGATCAGCGAGACCAGGAACTGCACGATGAACGACACGTCGGTGATGTAGGTGATGCCGAGCAGCACCAGGAACGTGCTGAGGATCGAGACCGCCGCGATGGCCAGCGGGATGAAGGCCATGAACGATGCGAACACGAACGCGAGGACGACCAGGGCGCCGAGGGCTCCGAGCAGGGTCTCCAGCAGGACGCCCGGACCGCCCGTGGAGGCGTTGGACGTCGCCAGTTCGGTCAGCCCGGTCGTGACCCCGATCGTTCCCGGCGGTGCGGCCTGCTGCAGGTTCGTCTTCAGGTCGTCGAAGATTGCCACGCTGAACCCGTCCGGCGTGGGCGGGAAGGCCAGCGCGTACTGCAGGCGGCCGCCGTCGCGGACGAAGGTCGGGTCATTGGTTTGGGCCGCGCCGACCACGCGGAACTGCGGGCTCTTCGCCTGCACCTGGGCGAAGGTCGCGTCCGCGGCGGACTGGGCGATCGGCTGGGCCGAGGACAGCACGAGCAGGCTCGGCTGGTTCTCGCCGCCGTTGCCGTAGGTCTTGGTGATCTTCACGGCCGTCTCGTGCCCGGCCTGACCGGGCAGCGAGAAGTCGAAGGTGAGGCGGTTCGTCGTGGTCTGGCTCGTCGCCGCGCCGGCGACGAACACCAGCAGCCAGACGATGAGGATCAGCTTGCGATGGCGGAGGACGAAGTTGGCGAGAGCTCGCACGAGAGGACTCCTCGGCTGGGGCGACGGGCGGGCGTCCGGGGGCTGGACTCACTCGGGTAGACGCAGCCCGCCAACACCATTCATCGCTCTGACGTCGGAGTCGACACAGTTGTGACGCTGTTGGGGCGGGCGACGCCCCTCCGGTACCGCGCGCGTCCGATTTGTCCTCAGTCGTCGGGCGGGATCTCTTCCAGCACCGTCTCGACACCCTGGCAGGGGCGGGCGCGGAGCTCCGAGGTGTAGTCCTGGGGCGCGCCGGCCGCCTCCGCAGCCTCGGCGATCATGCCGAGGTGCCGGCAGGACGGGATGCCGCCCTCGTAGGCCCGCAGGACGTACACCCAGGCCAGCGGGCTGCCGTCGAGCGTGGTGATGCGCAGCCGGATCTTCTCCCGCACCAGCGGGTAGCTCTCCCACTCGTCGAGGACCTTCTCGTCGAGGTCCGGGACGTCGTAGAGCATGACGTAGACCGCGCTGAGCGGGTCCTCGACGATGGTCGCGAGCGCACCGGCCCAGCCCACGTCCTCCCCACCGAAGGTCAGCCGCCAGCCCTGCAGCCACCCGACGCCGCGCGAGGGGGAGTGGGGGCAGCGCAGACGCATCTGCTCCGGGTCCAGATTGGTGCCGTAAGCAGCGTAGAGAGCCACGCGTGCAAGATAGTGGAGTGACGAATTCATCCACCGGTTCGGCATCTGACAGCGAGCCGACCGACACGACCGAAGGGCCGGCCGCCTACCGCATCGTCATCCTCGGCGGGGGTCCCGCGGGTTACGAGGCGGCGTTGGTGGCGGTGGAGCTCGGTGCCTCGGTGACGCTCGTGGAGCGGGACGGCATGGGCGGTGCCTGCGTGCTGACCGACTGCGTGCCGTCGAAGGCGCTGATCGCCACCGCTGAGCTCCTGACCTCGGTGTCCGGGTCGGATTCCCTTGGCTTCTCCTCGGGGTCGGCGAGGGTGGATGTCGACCGGCTCAACGGCCGGGTGCGTGAGCTCGCCGGTGCGCAGTCCGATGACATCCGCAACCGCGTCGTCGAGGAAGGCGTCACGCTGCTGCAGGGACGGGCGCGGCTGGCCGGCCCGCACCGCGTCGACGTCAGCGACGCTGACGGCCCGGACGGCCCGGACGGTGAGACACATCACCTCGAAGCCGAGGTCGTGCTGATCGCCGTGGGAGCAACGCCGCGGGAGATCCCGGGCTCCGAGCCCGACGGGGAGCGCATCCTCTCCTGGCGCCAGCTCTACGAGCTCCACGAGCTGCCCGACCACCTGGTGGTGGTCGGTTCCGGCGTGACTGGCGCCGAGTTCGCGTCCGCCTACCGGGCCCTGGGTTGTGAGGTCACGCTGGTGTCCTCGCGCGACCGCGTGCTGCCCGGTGAGGACCCCGACGCCGCAGCGGTGCTGGAGGAGGTCTTCTCCCGGCGCGGGATCACGGTGCTGGGCAAGTCGCGCGCCGAGAGCGCCGCACGCACCGACGACGGCGTCGCGGTCACCCTGACAAGCGGCGACGTGGTCACCGGCTCGCACGTGCTGATCGCGGTCGGGTCGATTCCGCAGACGGCGGACCTGGGCCTGGAGGAGGCGGGCATCCGGCTCGCCGAGAGCGGCCACGTCGAGGTCGACCGCGTCTCGCGCACCAGCGTCCCCGGCGTCTACGCCGCGGGCGACTGCACCGGCGTGCTGCCGTTGGCCTCGGTCGCCGCCATGCAGGGCCGCATCGCCATGTGGCACGCCCTCGGTGAGGCCGTCGCGCCGCTGCGGCTCTCAGCGGTGTCGGCCAACGTCTTCACCGACCCCGAGATCGCCACGGTCGGTGTCTCGCAGGAGTCGGTCGAGAGCGGTGCGGTGGCGGCCGAGGTGGTGCACCTGCCGCTCGCGACGAACGCCCGCGCGAAGATGGAGGGGCTGAAGGACGGGTTCGTGAAGCTCTTCGTCCGGCCGGGCGTCGGGACGGTCCTCGGCGGGGTCGTCGTCGCCCCGCGGGCCAGCGAGCTGATCCTGCCCGTCACCATGGCGGTGCAGCACAGCCTCACCGCCGACCAGGTGGCGCACACCTTCGCCATCTACCCCTCGCTGTCGGGGTCACTGACCGAGGCCGCCCGGCAACTGATGCCGCACGAGGACGCCGCCGTCGCCGGATGAGATCTGCCCGGCCTTCCGCGTCAGAGGTCGTCGTCCTCGTCCTCTTCGCGCGGCACCGGGACCGGCAGGTCGTGCTGGACGAGGCGGCGGTTTCGGAAGTAGGTGCCCGTGGCGTAGCCCATCCCCACGCCGACCAGCAGCAGGAACACCGCGGCGGAGATGCGGACGCTGATCCGGCCGGGCAGCAGTAGGAAGATCACCACGAACGGGAGCGTCTGCCACACGAGGCGGATCGCCTGCCGGTTGCGCCAGCCCGACCCGGTGAGGTCGTGCTCGACCCACGGCCGGAACTCGCTCGGCATCGTGCCACCGACGAGGTAGTTGAGCCGGCCGAGGAACGGCGGCTTCCGGATCGAGCGATCCGAGCTGTCCGACGGGTCGGGGGAGGAGGCGCTCACGGGGTCCGGGACGGTCAGTCCTTGATCTCGCAGATGACGCCGCCGGAGGTCACGGTGCCGCCGACGGTGGCCGTCAGTCCGGTGATCGTGCCGGCCTTGTGGGCGTTGAGCGGCTGCTCCATCTTCATCGCCTCGAGCACGACGACCGGGTCGCCGGCCTCGACGGTGTCGCCGTCGCTGACCGTGACCTTGACGATGGTGCCCTGCATCGGGCTGGTCAGCGCGTCGCCACCGGCAGCGGTGGATCCGGCACCGGACGGAGTGCGCTTGCGCTTCTTGCCCCCGCCACCAGCGGCCGGGGCGGCGGTCGCCGCGCCGAAGCCCTCGGGCAGCACGACCTCGAGCCGCTTGCCGCCGACCTCGACCACGACGGTCTCGCGCGCGGCCTGCTCGGTGTCGGCGTCGGTGCCGCCGGTGAAGGCGGGGATCTGGTTGTCGAACTCGTTCTCGATCCACTTGTTGTGGATGGTGAACGGTGCGTCGACGTCGTCGGGAGCGAAGGCGATGTCCCGGACGACCGCGCGGTGGAACGGCAAGGCCGTGGCCATACCCTCGACGGTCAGCTCGTCGAGCGCCCGTCGTGAGCGCTCGAGCGCCTCCTGGCGGGACGACCCGAAGACGATGAGCTTGGCGAGAAGCGAGTCGAACTGGCCGCCGATGACGTCGCCGGCCTGTACACCGGTGTCGACGCGGACGCCGGGGCCGAGCGGGACGTCGAAGGTGGTAACGGTCCCCGGCGCCGGGAGGAAGTTGCGGCCCGGGTCCTCGCCGTTGATGCGGAACTCGAAGGCGTGCCCGCGCTGCGGCGGGTCCTCCAGCGTCAGCGGCTCGCCGTCGGCGATGCGGAACTGCCAACGGACGAGGTCGACGCCGGTGACCTCTTCGGTGACCGGGTGCTCGACCTGCAGGCGGGTGTTGACCTCGAGGAAGGAAATGAGCCCGTCCTCGGCGACGAGGAACTCGACGGTGCCCGCGCCGACGTAGCCGGCCTCGAGGCAGATCTTCTTGCTGGCGTCGTAGAGGCTCGCCCGCTGCTCGTCGGTGAGGAACGGCGCCGGAGCCTCCTCGACCAGCTTCTGGTAGCGGCGCTGCAGCGAGCAGTCGCGGGTGCCGACGACGACGACCTTGCCCTTGCCGTCCGCGAGGACCTGAGTCTCGACGTGGCGGGGCCGGTCGAGGTAGCGCTCCACGAAGCACTCGCCTCGGCCGAAGGCGGAGACGGCCTCGCGCACGGCGCTGTCGTAGAGGTCGGAGATCTCTTCGCGCTCGTAGGCCACCT
>JAVEDQ010000180.1 GCA_030840885.1 Frankiaceae bacterium | reverse complement strand
GGTCTTCTTCTGGAGCAGGGCGTGCAGCCGGTCCCGTGCCGCCGAGGTGACCAGGCCTCGCGACCGGAACTCGTCGACTCGGGCGTCGATGCGGGCGATGCTCGGCACGTAGTAGGCGAAGGCCTTGGCCGAGTAGGTCTGGGTGCGCGTCTCGGTGCCGAGCGCCTTGGTGCTCGCACCGGTCGCTGCCGTGCCGTCCGTGTCGGTCTCGAGGTAGGTCGTGGTGACGCGGTACGGACCGTCGACCCCGCTGTCGCCGAGGAACCCGCCGTCGACATTCACGGTGACCTGGTTCGTGCCGGCGCTCAGCGACACGACCTTGCCGATGCCAGTGACGCGCAGGTCGGAGGAGTCGGCGACGCGAAGGCGGATCAGCGCCGAGGACTTCTTCGACGCGGACATGGTGAGCGTGAACCGCAACCCGGCGCGGCCGGTCTTTTCGTCGTTGACCTTCACCTCGCTGATCGCACTGCGGGTGACGGTCAGCGGCGCGGGCTTGGGCTGGGTGGGCGGGGGCTGGGTGCCAGGCGGCGGCTTGGTGCCGCCGTTCTGCCCCGAGCCTGGCTTCTGCGGTGTGGTGCCCGGCGCCTGGACGGTCGGCTGCTGCGGCGGAGTCTGGGGCTTAGGCTGCTGCGGCGCCGGATTCTGCGGCGCCTGCGGCTCCGGGTCCGGAAAGGGAACAGCCGACCGCAGCCCGCCCACGCTGGCGGCAAACGGCAGCGACGACGAGCCGCTGACCGGCACCGGGAAGCCGCCGATCTGACCGCCGGTGACCGCTGGCGGACCGGCGAAGGCGGCGATGGGCGTCGAGAGGTCGACCGGGGCGCCGCTGCCGTAGGCGCTCGCCCAGGCGAGCACGGTGCGGGCGTACTCGGCGGAGGGGTTGTAGGCCAGCACGGCCGCGAGCTGTGCCGCGGGGACACCGAGGTCGCGCCCGTCGCTGCAGAGGTAGGTCCCCGTGGCGAGCGCGGCGTCGAAGACGTTGTTCGGGTCGGCCTTGCCGTCGTTGTTGCCGTCCTGGCCGACCAGCTTCCAGGTACCGGGGACGAACTGCATCGGGCCGACCGCGCGGTCGAAGATTGCGTTGCCGTCGAGGCGCCCGCCGTCGGTGTCGGGCAGGACGGCCGTATTGGGCGTCGAGCCATCCAGGATCGGGCCGAGGATGGCGGGGGTGGCGGTGCCGTTGGCGGTCAGCGCCGCCGTGCCCGACCAGCCTCTCGCGTGGTTGGACTCGACCTTGCCGATGCCGGCCAGCAGTTCCCACTGCAGTTGGCAGCCGGGGGTCGTCGCGGCCAGCCGGTCCGCCGCCTGCTTGTAGGCCAACAGGACGATCGACGGGATGGTGCGGTCCCCGCCGCCCAGCGGAAGCCCGGCCGCGGCCGGGTTGGCACCGCTGTCCAGCCCGACCGGAAGCCCGGCGCTGGCCGGCGTGGTGAGGCCACGTTCGGGCAGCACCGCCGGGAGCGGGCCGAGTGTGCTCGCGGTGGCCAGGTCGCCCGCCAACTTCGAGGACGACGAACGGACACCGGTGCCGTCGACGCTGAACCCGACGAGGGCACCCCACGGGGCGGGGGCTGCCGCAGCCGGTGCGGCCACCGCCAGCGCGAGCGCAGCGGCGGCACCCAGGCGACGGCCGGGACGACGGACCGGCCCGCGGGAGTCCGGGGACTGCGGGCGGGAGGCCCTGCGACGCCGTAGCGCGCCGAGACCGGTGCCGGCGATCAATCCGGTGGTGCGCAACGCCCCGCCGATGGCTCCGGCACCCCCGACGAACAGGGTGGTCATGGCGGCGCCGAGGGTGCGGCGCGAAGCGGTGGCCATGCGGAGCGGTGCGGCGGCGACGGCAGCCGCGAGTGCGGCGGCCCGCTCGCGCTCACGCTCTTCGAGGGCCTCGACCGTCTGGGCCGACTCTTCGTTGATCAGTTCGTCGAGCGGCGCCGTCGGCGGCTCGGTGGAGGTGTCTTGGCCGCGCCACTGCTCGGAGACCGCGGAGCCGCCGCCAGCCACGCGTCGCGTCCGCTCTCTCACATCCCAGGCCGCCATCTGCCCCATGGTGCCGTATTTCTCGTCCGGAGATGCGCCTTGCTGAGGAATCCCGTCAGTATTTGTGTGGATTTTGTCCATCTGCATTCGAGATTCCCGGTACGGCACGCGGAGCTATCGACTTCGCGTACCGGCCTATGAGCATCCGCAGCGCTCCCGGTTGTATCTCGATGACAGCGGGCAGGTCGGCGATCGGATCGCCGTCGGCGTACAGCTGAAAGGGCCGTTCAGCGTCGACCGACAACCGTCGCGCCCGGCGGACGGTGACGTGCCCGTCGTCGATGTGCCGCCCACTGAAGACGCGCGGCAGCTGGGTCAGGAAGTGGGGACGACTGCTCTCGGCGGCCAGGATCACGTCGAGCGCACCGTCGGTGAGGCTCGCGGTCGGCGCGTAGCGCATGCCGCCGCCGTAGTACTGGGCGTTGCCGGCCGCAACCGACCAGCCGATGTGCGGAACGGGCTCGCCGTCGATCTCCACCGTGAAGCGGCAGGGCTTCCAGGTCAGCAGCGTGCGCAGGGCTGCGTAGGTGTAGACCGGCGCACCCCGGATGAAGCGGGTGCGGTTGGCGAGCACCTGCACGTCGGAGTCGTAGCCGACGCTCGCGATGCCGACGAAGTGCCGGCCGTTGGCCACGCCGAGGTCGAGGCGGCGCTCGACGGCGTCGGCGAGCGCCGCTGCCGCCGCCACCGGGTCGGCGCCGACCCCGAGGGTGCGCAGGAAGTCGTTGCCGCGCCCGCCGGGCAGGGCGGCCACGACCGCGCCGCACGTGCTCGCCGCGCCCGCGACCCGGCCGAGCAGCCCGTCGCCGCCGTAGGCGACGGCGACCTGTCCGGCGGCTGCGGCCTGGGCCACGAGCTCGTCGGCGTGTTCGAGGCTTCGGGTCAGAGCGGTCTCGACCGGCACTCCGAGAGCGGCCAGTGCCGCCTCGACGGCGGACAACCGCCGCAGCGTCCGTCCCCCGGCCGCCGACGGGTTGACGATGAGCAGCAGTCCGGCGGCGGGGAGCGTCGCGCTGGGTTGGGCTGGCTCGGCTGGCTCAGGTGTCACGGCACCAGCTTGCCGGGGTTGAGGAGCCCCGCGGGGTCGAGACACGCCTTCACCGCCCGCAGCGTCGCGACCCCGAGCTCACCGATCTCCTCGGCGAGCCACGGCCGGTGGTCGGCGCCGACGGCGTGGTGGTGGGTGAGCGTGCCGCCGGCGGCGAGCAGCGCGTCGGTCGCGGCAACCTTGGCCGCGTCCCACTGCGCCAGGGCCGCTTCGGCCGGGTCCGCCTGGCGCGCCAGCACCGTGAAGTACAGCGAGGCGCCGGTGGCGTAGAGGTGCGAGACGTGGCAGAGCACCAGCCCGGTCGCTCTGGTCTCTCCGGCGTTCGGCGCACCCAGACTGTCCTGTACGGCGATGCGGACGGCGTCATGGACGGCTTCGAGCTTGCTCCACGACGCGGCCGTCTCGAGGGTCTCGACGAGCACACCCGCGTC
>JAVEDQ010000179.1 GCA_030840885.1 Frankiaceae bacterium | reverse complement strand
TCTGTGGCACTGTCCCGCGGGTCACCCCGGGTGGGCGTTACCCACCACCTCGCCCTGTGGAGCCCGGACGTTCCTCGGCGTGGAACAAAGTCCCACGACGCGACCGTCCGGCCGGCTCGTCCACCGTGGCGCGCATATTACGCTGCCGCACATGACCGATCGGGCACAGCGATGACACAGCCAGGGCAACCCCCCTACGGCCCCAACCAGCCTGCTCAGGGCGCCAATCAGCCCACGAGCACCTACCCGACGATGGGCGGCGGGGCCCCCGGACAGCCGGTCGGTCAGCCCGCCGGTCAGCAGCCCGGCGGCCAGCCCGCGGGGCAACAGTTCGGCGGCCAGCCGGACCCCGGCCACCAGCGCCGCAGCGGGCCCGGTATCGCGACCTACCTCGCCATGCTGCTGGCGATCATCGTGGCCGTTGTCGTCGCCGTGTTCATCGCGCAGAACACCGACCGGACGAACATCCAGTTCTTCGGCACCGACAAGTCGTTGTCGCTCGCGGCTGCTCTGGGCATCGCCCTGGCCGCCGGCTTCCTCATCGGCTTGCTCCTCGGCCTGCTGCCCGCGCTGAAGGCGAAGCGCGAGCTGCGGGCGATCCGTCGCGGCAACCGCTGACGCCAGCTCGAAGGCCGTGCCGGGCCAGGACCCTCCCGGGGGACCTGGCCCGGTGCCGCCGCCGGACTGAATTCCGGACCGACGCATGTGGGCGCTGAGCGCCGCAGCCGGTCTGCTCAGCGTCGTGACGGGCCTGCTTCCGGTGAGCGAGGCGCGCGACGTGCTGGCGCGGGTCGCGCCGATCCTGCTGTTCCTCGTCGCGGTGACGGTGCTCGCCGAGCTCGCCGAGTCCGCGGGGGTGTTCGACGTCGCGGCAGTCCGGGTGGCGCGGCTCGGGCGTGGCAGCGTCCTCGGGCTGTTCGGTCTCGTCGCTCTGCTCGGGACCGCGACGACGGTCCTATTGAGCTTGGACACCACCGCGGTGCTGCTGACCCCGGTGGTCCTGTCCCTCGCGCTGCGGCTGGAGCTGAACCCGCTGCCGTTCGCCTTCCTCGCGGTTTGGATCGCCAACGCCGCAAGCCTGCTGCTGCCGGTCTCGAACCTGACGAACCTGTTGGCGCTGGACCGGCTGGACGTCTCGGCCGCGACGTTCGCGTCCCGCATGGCCCTTCCGGCCGTCGTCGCCGCGGTCGGCGCCGTCCTCGTGGTCGGGATTCGTTTCGCGGGGTCGTTGCGCGGCCGGTACGTCCGGCCGGAGCCGTTCCGACCCGACGACCGGCTGCAGTTCTGCGTCGCGGCCGTGGCGTGCGTCGGCTTCGCCCCGGCGGTGCTGCTGGGCGCGCCGGCCTGGGCTGCGGCATCGGTCGGCGCCACCGTGGTCGCCCTCGCGGCCGCCGTCCGGCAGCGTCACCGGCTGCGCTGGGCTCTCGTGCCCTGGCGGCTGGTGCTCCTGACCACCGGGCTGTTCCTCGTGGTCAGCGCGGTCGGCCGGCACGGGCTCGACGACCTGCTGACCCGGCTGGTCGGCCCCGGTGGCAGTGCGCGTGTGACCGCTGTGGCCGCGGCCGCCGCCAACGGCGTCAACAACCTCCCGGCCTACCTCGCACTCGAGCGCAGCACCCCACCCGGCGACCTCCCCGCACTGCTCGTCGGCGTGAACGTCGGGCCGTTGGTGCTGCTGTGGGGGTCGCTCGCGACCCTGCTGTGGCGCGAGCGGTGCCGCGCGCGGGGTGTCCACATCAGCGCCCGGCAGTTCACGCTGCTCGGCCTGGCCGGGGTGCCCGTGCTACTGGCGGCGACGGTGCTCGTCCTGCCATGACGATCACCGAGCGGCGTGCTGGTGGCCGTTCGACGCCGGCTGGCGGGCCGCACCGTTGCTGCCGCTCGGGCTGACCGGGCGGTAGACCTCGGTCTTCTCGTGCCGACCGCGCAGCTCGACGTCCTGGTGGTGCTCCCAACGCCGCTGCTCGGCGAGGCCGGACTGCTCGACGACGGTCCGACTGACGGCGATCCCCCCGGTCTCCTTCGCCAGATCCGCGAGCCGTGAGGCCTCGTTCACCGGGTCACCGATCACGGTGTACTCGAAGCGCTCCCGCGTACCGACGTTGCCCGCGATGACGCAGCCGGAGGCCACACCGGCACCGGCGGCGATGTCGGGCACCTCGGCGGCGAGTCGGTCCATGACCGCCCGCGCCGCGGCCAGGGCGCTGTCGGTGGCGTAGGGCAGCACGGTGGGCGCGCCGAAGATCGCCAGCGCCGCGTCCCCGATGAACTTGTTGATGAGCCCGTCGTGCGCCTCCACCTCCTCCACCACGACGGTGAAGAAGCGGTTCAGCAGGTCCACCACCGCCGCCGGTGGCTGGGCCAGGGCGAGCTCGGTGGAGCCGGCCACGTCCACGAACAGCACGGCGACGTAGCGCTCCTCGCCGCCGAGTTCCGGCCGGCTGGCCAGCGCCGCCGCGGCGACCGACTCCCCCACATGCCGGCCGAACAGGTCCCGCACCTGGTCCCGTTCCCGCAGCCCCGTGGCCATGTCGTTGAAGCCGGCCTGCAGGTCGCCCAGCTCGGTCCCGTCGAAGACGGCGACCTCGGCCGAGAGCCGCCCCTGCGTGATCTCGCGCATCGCGGTGCGGACCGCGCGGATCGGCGCCATTGTCGCCCGGTTGAGCAGCTCGATGAGCAGCAGGCCGAACACGAGCATGACGACGCCGAGGGCGAGGATGGTCGTGGCGAGCTTGTCGGCCGAGATGTCGTCGCGGAACAGCGTGAACACGGCGAGCGTCATCACGCCGACGACGGGGATCGCCGAGCCTGTCGCCCACACGAGCAACGTCCTGGCCCGCACGCCGGCGCGGCGCCCCGAGCGAGGACGGAAGCGCAGCGCCTGCGCGGCCACGGGTCGGAGGGCGAACTCGGCGAGCAGGAAGGCGTTCGCGCAGACGACGATGCCGCCGAACAGGGTGGAGAACAGCGCCCGCGGCACGTTCCGTGGCTCAGCGAGCCCGTAGAGAACCGTGCACAGCACGACGGCACCGGCCCAAAGCGTGCCCTGCAGCACCATCAACCGCAACGGCACCGCGAAGGTGGCCCGGGCCTCGTCAGCGGTGGGCGGCCTCGCCTCGCTGAACCAGCGCAGGGTCCGCAGCGCCCAGACGGTGCCGACCCCGACGCCTATCCCGAACGCGGCGAGGACGTAGAGCGGCAGCACCACGAAGGTGGTGATGGCCGACGGCCCGGAGAACACCGAGGGGCCGGGGATGAGGAACAGTCCAAGGCACGCCACCACGATCGCACCGACAGCGTTCGCGACCACCAGCGTGATGGTGAGGATGCGCTGCACCCGCCGCCGGTAGCGGGCCGATCGGCCGCGTGGATCGCCGAACAACCAGGCGTCGAGGGCGTCACCGCGCAGGAGATGCTCGGGGGCCTCCCCCGCACGCTTGCTCCTGGACATGGCATCAGGATGTCATCGCCCGATTACCTGGTGGTGTCCGCCCGGCCGGGAGTGAGCGACGCCGCACCGTTCGGGCGAACTCACGCGGCGTCGGCTCCGGCGACGCGAGACAGGGTCCTGCTCAGCCCGCCAGGCACTGCGCGTCGCCGAACGCGAGTACGCGGCAGTAGGTGTCACGGGACACGAGCCCGTCAGGTGGCGTTGAAGCCCCGCAGCACCGCGGGCCCGTCGGCGTACCAGTCGACGGTCGACAACGAGCAGAGATCGAGGTGCAGCCGGTAGAGAGCGCTCGGCGGAGCCTCGAGCGCGAGCCGGACCAACGTCTTGATCGGCGTCACGTGACTGACGATCACCACGGTGCCGCCGACGTAGCGCGCCCGCAGGTCGTCGAGGCCCGCGCGCACGCGCTGCTCGGTCTCGGCGAACGACTCCCCACCGGGCGGAGCGACGGTCGGGTCGGCGAGCCAGGCGTCCATCTCGTCGGGCCACTGGTCACGGACCTCGGCGAAGCTACGGCCCTCCCAGTCGCCGAAGTCGGTCTCCCGGAACCGGTCGTCGACCACGACCTCGCGGCCGAGCTGCTCAGCGGTTGTGACGGCCCGCCGACGTGGGCTGGAGACGACGACGTCGAACTGCACCTCGAGCAGCCGCTTCGCCGCCGCCCGTGCCTGGTCGCGCCCCTCCGGGCTGAGCATCGGGTCGCTCGAGCCGCTGAACAGGCGGCGCACCGAGTGTGAGGTCTGGCCGTGGCGCAGCAGCAGCGTGCGGGTGGGCGAACCGCTCGGCGCCATCCACCCCGGCGGACGCTCCCCCGCCTTGACGGGCGCGCTGGGCGTGGGCTCGACCCAGAATTCCGCATCGCCCTTCTCCAACCCCGACTCCGAATCCTCGACGGGCTCGGGGTCGGGGACCTGCGGTGTCGACGGCGTCCAGCCGCGGCCCGCTGCCGCCGCGTCCATCGCCTCGTTGGCGAGCCGGTCGGCCATCACGTTCTTGGCCCGCGGGATCCAGGTGAAGTTGACCTTCGGGAACCGGCGGACGAGGTCGGAGGCCTGCGAGGCAAGGGGCCGCATGTCGGGGTGCTTGACCTTCCACCGGCCGCTCATCTGCTCGACGACCAGCTTGGAGTCCATCCGGACATCGAGCGTGGCTTCCGGGTCGATCTCGGCGGCTGCCTCGAGTCCGGCGATGAGGCCGCGGTACTCGGCGACGTTGTTGGTGGCCCGGCCGATGGAGGCGGCCCGCTCGGCGAGCACGGCGGAGCCCTGGAGCACGACCGCGCCGTACCCGGCGGGGCCGGGGTTCCCGCGTGAGCCGCCGTCGGCCTCGACGCGCAGGGTGCGACCCGGGCTCATCGGCTGACGAAGCTGACGGAGCTCATGCGGGCAGCCCGGAGTCCTCGGTCCGGACGAGGATGCGGCGGCAGTCCTCGTGGCGCAGCACGCGCTCGAGTGGCAATGCGGCGATCTCGCGGAGCTCGGAACCGCCCACCTCCAGGTGGCAGCCTTCGCAACGGCGTCGGACGAGGCCGGCGGCACCGATCCCGCCGGACGACTTGCGGATCTTCTCGTAGAGCGCCACCAGCTCGGCCGGCAGCTCGGCGGCGAGCGCGGTGCGGCGTTCGGTCGTCTGCGCCGACTCGGCGTCGATGGCGGAGAAGGCGGCGTCGCGTCGCTGCTCGGCGGCGGTGCGGGCGGCCTCGGCCTCGGCCTGCTCGGCACGCAGCCGGTCGACGGTCGCCTGCGCGGTCTCGGCGTTCTCCATGATCTCGAGCAGCTGCTCCTCGAGGTCACCCTGCCGACGTCCGAGCGACCCGATCTCGGACTGCAGGTTCTCCAACTCGCGGGCCGAGCCGACGGCCCCGCTGTCGAGCCGCGACTGGTCCCGGGCCGCGCGGCTGCGTACGGCGTCGACCTCGCCCTCGAGCTTCGTCTGCGCCCGACCGAGGTCACGACCCTCGGTCTCGGCGGCGACGAGGTCCGCTGCCAGAGCGGACAACCTCGCAGTGAGGTTGCGGATCTCGTCGATCTCCGGCAGCGAGCGTCGCCGCGCGGCCAGCCGGTCGACGGCGGTGTCGCTCGCCTGCAGTTCGAGCAGGCGAAGCTGCGCCTGGGGATCGGCGTCCAACCGGGGCTCCTTCCATGGCGGACTCCTGCCGAGCGAGCTCACCCACATGGTGGGCGTGGGGTCAGCTGCGGTGCAGGGTCCAGGGGTCGGTACGCAGGTCGGAGACCGTCGTGGCCGGCAGCAACACGTTATCGGGCAACGTATCGGTCACCGGGCCGCTGGACAGCCCGGAACGCAGCAGGTCGGCCGCGCTCCCGAGCCACGGCCACTCGGTGGCCCAGTGCGCGGCATCGATGATCGCGAGGTCGTGCTCGGCCACCGCGTCGGCGGTGTAGTGGTGGCGTCCGTCGGAGGTCAGGAACACGTCGGCACCCGCGGCGGCCGCGGCACCGGCGAGCTCCCCGCCCGATCCTCCGCAGACGGCGACGCGGCGGACCGGACGGTCGGCGTCCCCGGTCGCACGCACTCCCCAGGCCGTGCGCGGCAGCCGCGCGGCCGCGACGTCGAGGAAGGCGCCGAGCGTCGTCGGCTCCGGTAGGTCCCCGACGCGTCCGAGGCCCTTCCGCGACCGCCCGGGATCGACGTCGAGCATCGGCAGCAGGTCGAACGCCGGTTCCTCGTAGGGGTGTGCGGCACGAAGCGCGGCGAGCACGGCCGTCGTCCGAGCCCTCGGCACCACCATCTCCAGCCGGGCCTCGGAGACCTGCTCGACGTCGCCCACCGAGCCGATCGTCGGGTGCGCGCCCGCCAGCGGCCGGAAGGTGCCGGTGCCCTCGGCCCACCAGGCGCACCGGTCGTAGTCGCCGACGGTGCCCGCTCCGGCGGCGGCCAGGGTGTCCAGCAGCCGCTCCCGGTCGTCCCGGGGCACGAAGACGACGAGCTTGGCCAGCCGGCCGTCCCGCGCTGATACGGGCTGCAGGGGCGCGGTGTCCCGCAGGTCGAACAGCGCCGCCAGTGCGTCGTTGACGCCGGGCCGGGCGACGTCGGCGTTGGTGTGCGCGGCGAACAGTGCGCAGCCGCCGCGGATCAACGTGGCGACGACGCGGCCTCCGGCATCTGTCTCGGCCACCGAGGAGGTGCCGCGCAGGAAGAGCGGATGGTGGGTGACCAGCAGCTGGGCGTCGGCGGCGACCGCCTCGCGCGCGACCGCCTCGGTCGGGTCGACGGCGAAGTGGACGCGGCCCACCTCCGCCGCCGGGTCGCCGGAGACCAGGCCGACGGCGTCCCAGGACTCGGCATCGGCGGGGTCGTAGGCGGCCTCGAGCACGTCCAGGCAGTCCTGCAACGTCGGCTGGCTGGCGGGCATGCGTGCAGTAGATCACCGCCTGGTCGCGGAGCAACGCCGCCCGGCCCGGAACGCCCACCATCCGGCCGTTGTTGACCGGTATATGACCGCACCTGCCGCGACGCCGAACGCGCTCCGCCCTGCCCGTCGGTGGACCCCGCGGCGGGTGCTGGTCACGCGGTCGGCCGCCGAGCAGCCCCACGGTCAGGAGATCGTCCGCCGGTGCGAGGCCGCCGGTGTCGAGGACATCACCCTGCTGACCGGAGACCGGTTGCCGCCACTGCGCGGGGAGGACGAGCGGGACACCTACCGCCAGGCCAAGAACACCCTCGCCGTCACCGTGGCGCCGGCCTCGAAGCTGCAGCTGCAGCCGATCCCGCCGAGTGCGGACTGGCGCGTCGACCTCGCCGAGGGATGCCCGGCGCATTGCCAGTACTGCTACCTCGCGGGCTCGCTGGGTGGTCCGCCGATCACCCGCGTCTACGCCAACCTCGACGAGATCCTCGCAACGCTCGACGGCTACGTCGGCTCCGGCACGATCACCACGCCGAACCTCGAGCGGCACCGCGAGGGCACGACCTTCGAGGCGTCCTGCTACACCGACCCGCTGGCGATCGAGCACGTCACCGGCTCGCTCAGCCGGACCATCGCCCACTTCGGCACGCACCAGTGGGCCGCGCCCGCGTCGCTGCGCTTCACCACGAAGTTCGACGACGTCGACGCCCTGGTGGCCCTGCCGCACGGCGGACGCACGCGGGTGCGGCTCTCGGTCAACGCGGCCGCCGTCGCGCACCGCTTCGAGGGCGGCACGGCTCGGCTACCCGAGCGCATCGAGACGCTGCGGCGGCTCGCGCACGCCGGCTACCCGATCGGGCTGACCATCGCGCCGATCATGCCGGTCGAGGACTGGCGGGACGGGTACGGCTCGCTGCTCGACGACGTGGCCAGGGCGACAGCCGGTGTGCCCGGTCTCGACCTCACCGTCGAGATGATCACGCACCGCTTCACCCCGAAGAGCAAGGCCGTGCTGCTCGACTGGTACCCGCGCACGCAGCTCGAGATGGACGAGGACCTGCGCCGGCAGAAGCGGGGCAAGTTCGGCGCGGTCAAGCACGTCTACCCGACGCCGCTGATGAACGAGATGCGGGAGTGGTTCGACGACGCGCTGGCCACGCGGCTACCGGCGGCGCAGCGGCTCTACTGGACCTGAGCCGTCAGCCGCCGGTGCCTTCGCTACCGGAAATGGTCTGGCCGTCCACGAGCCCCGACAGCCTGACCAGCAGGCTCTCCAACGCCGAGGCGAACTCCAGGCTGGCCGTGTCCTCCGCGAGCAGCCGTGCGAGACCGGCGACGGTCGGATACCCGTCGAGCGCGACGGCCGCGGCCTCGAACCGGGCCTCCTCGTCCGGCGGGTCCGCCCGGTCCTCGGGGTTGATCGGGACCTGTTGGTTCGCGACCTCGAGCAGGAGGTGCCCGAGCAGGAAGCTGTTGAAGGCCTTGTAGGCGTCGACGGCCTGCCGATCACCGAACCCGTGCGACCGCAGCGTGCGCAGGAACGACTCGATCCACTCCAAGCTGCGCAGCGGCGGCTGGATCCACGGAGCGGCCGGGGGACGGGTCGCCACCAACGGAAAGATCTGCGGGTGCTGTTGAGCGATCGCCCGCACACCGTGGGCGACCCTTCGCAGGTAGTCGCGCCAGTCGAAGGCCGCCTCGGGCTGCACGTCGTCGTGTCCGTGCAGATCCGCGAGCAGCGCGTCGACCATGGCGTCGAGCAGGTGGTCGCGCCCGGAGACGTGCTTGTAGAGCGACATCGCCTCGACACCCAACGTGGCGGCGAGCCGTCGCATGGTGAGCTGCCCGAGACCGTGCGCGTCGATGTAGGTGATCGCCGCTCGCACCACCCGCGGACGGCTGAGCGGGTCACGTCGCTGCGGCGACGACGGGTCGGATGGCGGTGGCATGGGCTCCTCGAAAGCGGGCCACGCGAGGCGGCTTGTCACGCGGCTGCCTGCTCATGGTGACGGAGTACGCCGTAATCCGACAAAACCTTGTAAGCCTGGGGCCGCTCCGCGGGATTAGCCGCCCGCAGCAGGGGGATCATGCGCACGGCCATCTTGCGCGCGCTCAGCACGGACGCTGCGGCGGGAGGCCCTCCACCTGGCTCGGTCGGTCCCCGCCGCTGCCGGACCCAGGTGGCTTTCTCGCCCCGGACTCCTCCGGGTTCGACCACGACGCAAGGGGACCGATGACGACACCGTCCGATCGACCGACGCCGCATCCGGAGGGGTTCGGCAGCCCTCAGGTCCCTGATGGCAGTGCTCCCGGAGCGACGCAGGCGACCCCGTCCCCGCAAGCGACGCGGCCCACCCCGTCCTCGACCCCGTCCCCGCCCCCGCCCTCCTTCGACTACGACGCCCACGAGCAGGGCAGCGGTCAGGGTGCGGGAGAGGGACCGGACAAGAGCTCAGGCAAGAGCGCAGGCAAGAGCAGCAGCGGCGGGCTCTACGGCTCCGACCTGGCCGGCAACATCGTGCGTGCCTCCATCGCCGAGTTCATCGGCACCTTCCTGCTGGTGCTCGCCGGCACGGCGATCGTCGTCGCGGGCGGATTGAACAAGGGCGTCTTCGACGGCCTCGCGCCGGCGCTCGGGTTCGGCCTCATGCTCGTCGCGCTGGTCACCGCGCTCGGGCACATCAGCGGCTGCCACCTGAACCCGGCCGTGACGCTGGGCCTCACGGCCTCCCGCAAGTTCCCGCTCTCCCACGTGCCGGCGTACCTGGCGGCCCAGTTCGCGGGGGCCATCGTGGCCGCCCTGACCGTGTGGGCCGCCTACGGATCTCTGGCGCGCAGCAAGGTCGCCCTCGGAGCGCCGTCACCCGCCCACGGCGTGGGGGTGCTGCGCACCAGTCTGGTCGAGGCCGTCATCACCTTCCTGCTGGTGCTGGTGATCGTCTCCGTCGCCACCGACGACCGCGTGCCCTCGGCCGCTGCCGGTATCGCCGTCGGGTTCGCGCTGTTCGCCGCCGTCTCGATCGGCGGCACCGTCACCGGTGGTTCGGTGAACCCGGCCCGCGCCCTCGGCCCGATGATCGTCGCCGGCAGCTTCCCGCAGTGGGTGGTCTACCTGGTCGCACCCGTGATCGGCGGCGTCCTGGCCTCGCTGCTCTACAGCGAGTTCCTGTCGAAGGGCGACGAGCCGAAGACCTGAGCCGCCCCCGCTTGGGCTGACAGCCCTGGCCCGGACGGGTAAGTATGTAAGCGGCGGCACCGTCCTCCGGCGTCGCCCGCTGCTTAGGAGGGCCCGTGGCCGTCTGCACCCACCTCGCCACCGTCGAGCCCATACCACCCGCAGACAGCGAGAACGGGTGCTCCGACTGCCTGCGGGAGGGCACCCGCTGGGTCCACCTGCGGCAATGCACCACCTGCGGCCACATCGCGTGCTGCGACAGCTCCCCCCGACAGCACGCGACGGCGCACTACTACGGCTCCCTGCACCCCGTCGTCCGCTCCTACGAGCCCGGCGAGGGCTGGCGCTGGTGCTACGCCGATCAGCAGATCGGCTGAGAACCAGATCGTGAGCAATCGACCGATCCTGCTCAGCGTCGACGACGACCCCTCGGTCAGCCGGGCCGTCGCCCGTGACCTCCGTCGCCGCTACGCAGACCGCTACCGCGTCGTGCGGGCGGAATCCGGACCGTCGGCGCTCGAGGCCCTGCGCGAGTTCACGATGCGGGGCGAGCGGACGGCGCTGCTGCTCGCCGACCACCGCATGCCCGGCATGACGGGAGTGGGGTTCCTCGAGGCGGCGATGGACATCGTCCCGTCGGCGAAGCGGGTCCTGCTGACCGCCTACGCCGACACCGACGCCGCCATCCGCGCCATCAACGACGTCGACCTCGACCGTTACCTGCTCAAGCCCTGGGACCCGCCGGAGGAGCGGCTCTACCCGGAGCTCGACGAGCTGTTGGAGCAGTGGGAGACCACCTCCAAGCCGGGCTTCGAGGGCATCACGCTCGTCGGGCACCAGTGGTCGGACCGCACGCAGGAGGCCAAGGAGTTCCTGGCGCGCAACCAGGTCCCCTACCGCCACCTCGACATCGCCGTCGAGGAGGCGCAGCGGATGCTGCACGCCGCGGACCTCGACGGGCCCGACACGCTGCCGTGCGTCTTCCTGCCCGACGGGAGGGTTCTCGTGCGGCCGAACCCACGTCAGCTCGCCGAGGAAGTGGGCCTGTCCACGAGCGCCGGCTCCCGGTTCTACGACCTCGTCGTGGTCGGCGGCGGTCCGGCCGGGCTCGGCGCAGCGGTCTACGGGGCCAGCGAGGGCCTGCGCACCCTGCTCGTCGAGCGTTCCGCCACCGGCGGTCAGGCCGGCCAGAGCAGCCGCATCGAGAACTACCTCGGCTTCCCCCGCGGGCTGTCCGGCGCCGAGCTCGCGCAGCGCGCGCGTGACCAGGCGCTGCGTTTCGAGGTCGAGATCCTGACCACCGCGGAGGTCACCGCCGTCGAGCCGCGCGGCGACGGCCGCGTCGTCCGGTTCCAGGACACCGACGACGTCACCGCGCACGCCGTCGTGCTCGCGACCGGCGTCTCCTACACCCGGCTCACCGCCCCGGGAGTCGACGGCTTCGCCGGCCGCGGCGTCTACTACGGCGCCGCGGCGCACGAGGCCGTGAACTGTCGCGACCAGGACGTCTACGTCGTCGGCGCCGCCAACTCGGCCGGCCAGGCGGCGCTGTTCTTCGCCCGGTACGCGAAGCGGGTCGTGCTCGTCGTGCGGAGCAACTCGGTGCGCCGCTCGATGTCGGAGTACCTCGTCACGCGCATCGAGCAGTCGCCGAACATCGACGTCGAGCTGTGCACCGAGATCATCGGAGCCCGCGGCGACGAGCACCTCGACGCGCTGACGCTGCGGAACAACGCCGAGGGCACGCAGCAGGAGGTCCCGGCGTCCTGGCTGTTCGTGTTCATCGGCGCCGCACCGATGACCGAGTGGCTCGGTGACGGGTTCGCCCGCGATTCGCGGGGGTTCCTGCTGACCGGGCCGGAGCTGCTCGACCCGCAGGGGCGGCCACCGCGGAGCTGGCCGCTGGAGCGCGATCCGTACCACCTCGAGTCCAGCATCCCCGGGGTCTTCGTGGCCGGGGACGTGCGGGCCGATTCCGTCAAGCGGGTCGCGTCCGCCGTCGGCGAAGGTGCGATGGCCGTGACCCTGGTGCACCGCTACCTGGACAAGTCATGAGCGAACCCTCCGCCGACACCACCACCGCCACGGCCGGCAGCGCCACCGGGGTGCGCCGCCTCAGCGTCGACGAGCTACGGACGCTGTTCCTGTTCGAGGGCCTCACCGACGACCAGCTGCAGTGGATCGCCGAACGCGGCGAGGTCCGCACCTATGACGGTGACGTCGCCGTCTACTCCGAGGCAGACCCGGCGGACTACCTGTTCATCCTGCTGAGCGGCGGGCTGCGGATGTCGCGGTCGGTGCAGGGCGAGGACCTCACCGTCGTGGAGACGCAGTACCGGGGTGCCTACTCGGGAGCGATGCGGGCGTTCGTCGACGCTGCCGACGACACCTTCACCTACGCCAACTCGCTCGCGACCACCGAGCCGAGCAGCTTCCTCGTCCTGTCCTCGGCACACTTCGCCGAGCTGATGCGCACCTGGTTCCCGATGGCGGTGCACCTGCTCGACGGGCTCTACCTCGGCATCCGCAACAGCGAGTCGGTCGTGCGGCAGCGGGAGCACCTGGCCCGACTCGGGACGCTGTCCGCGGGGCTCGCACACGAGCTGAACAACCCGGCCGCGGCGGCCGTCCGGGCGACCGGACAGCTCCGCGACCAGGTCGCGCGGGCCCGGCACAAGCTGAAGCTCCTCGCCTACGGCAAGATCGACGCCGAGCTGATCGCGGGCCTCGTCGAGCTGCAGGAGACGACGATGCTGGAGATGGCGGACCGGCCGGCGCTCAGTCCCGTCGAGGTCAGCGACCTCGAGGACGGGCTCATCGACCGGCTCGACGAATCCGGGATCTCCGGTGCCGACGACCTCGCCGCCGTGCTGGCCTCGGCCGGGCTCGGCGCCCGTTGGGTCGACCGGGTCGCCGACGCGGTCAGTCCCGACACCCTGGACGGCTCGCTGCGCTTCCTCGCCAACACATTCGAGACCGAAGCGCTGATGGACGAGATCACCGAGGCCACGACCCGCATCTCGAACCTCGTCGGCGCGGTGAAGCAGTACGCCTACATGGATTCGTCGGCCACCCAGGAAATCGACGTCCACGTCGGTCTCGACAGCACGGTGGTCATCCTCGGCCACAAGCTCGGCGCCATCGAGGTGCGCCGGGAGTACGACCGGTCTCTGCCGAAGATCCCGGCCTTCGCCGCCGAGCTGAACCAGGTCTGGACGAACCTCATCGACAACGCCGCAGACGCCATGGGCGGCCACGGGGTGCTCACCCTGCGGACGTCCCGCGAGGACGACTGGCTGGTCGTCGAGGTCGCCGACGACGGTCCGGGCATCCCGGCCGACGTCCTACCCCGCATCTTCGACGCGTTCTTCACCACGAAGGACGTCGGCGCCGGCACCGGGCTGGGGCTGGAGAACGCGAAGCGGATCGTCTGCAAGCGCCACCGCGGCGAGATCGAACCCGTCAGCTCGCCGGAGGGGACGACCTTCCGCGTGAAGCTGCCGCTGGCTCAGCAGCTGCGTTGATCGCCGGCTGCCTGCCGAGTGGAGCAATTCCACAATCCTTCTGATCCAACAGGTCGAGAACGCCCAGATTCGCGACGAATCCGGCAACGTTTGTGGAATTGCTCCACCGATCGGAGACGTCGAGCTGGAGAGCGCCCGGAGCACCGCGGTGGGCGCCTGCCACACTCGATGCATGGCCGCTCCGCAGACCGTCCGCTGGGCCGCGCGCCACGGCGTCGCCCGCACTGTGCTCAACCGCCACGCCCGCCGTGGCAACCTCGACGCCCGGCTGATGACCGACCTCACGCTCCGGGACGACCCGTTCGCCTCGTACGACGTCATCCGCGGGCGCGGCCCCATCAGCCAGGGCCCGTTCGCCCGGACCAGCGCGAGCCACGACGTCTGCGCGCAGGTTCTCAAGAGCGACACCTTCGGTGT
>JAVEDQ010000155.1 GCA_030840885.1 Frankiaceae bacterium | reverse complement strand
CCGCTCCCCCATGTCGCGGTGCCAGCCGACCCCGCGCGGGGTGAGCGTCTCCGGATGGGTCCAGGGCACCGCGTCGTGGATGGTCGCGACCAGAGCGGTCCCACGCCGGCGGGGCGGTAGGAGAAGCGTCGGGGCGTGCACGACGGCAGCCGACGGCGCCGGGCCGAGGCCGCGCCGCCACAGCTCTGCCAGCGCTCGCCGGGGCACCGGCAGGCGACGGGGGCCGCGCACGCCAGGGATCCGAGCCGCGCCGGTCTCCCGGTGCCAGGCGCACCAACCGCTGACGGCCGAGCCCGGGGTCGGGCCGGCCGGGATGCTCGCCGCGAGCGCGGCGGTCAGCTCCCGGCTGTACCGACCCGTGCCGCCGGGGACGGGCGCGAGCAGCTGCTCGACCACGACGGCGAGTTCGGCGGCCATGCGCCTACTGTGCCGGTCGGGCCGGTGGCGCCCTGCCTCAGCTGATCGGCGCGCCGTTGGTGATCTGCCACCAGCTCGAGCGCAGCCCATCAGCGGAACCGGGCCAGCTGCGGCTCGCCGCCACACCCGCGCCGGTGGTGGTCACCTTCGTGGGTTGCCCGGTCGGGCCGACGCCCTCGAGGACGACGGTCACCACGCGGCCGCCCCACTCGCCCTTGCCGTCGCGGGCGGTGACCCGGACCTTCGTCAGCCGGCCGATCGCGGGATAACGCGCCTCCAGCGCGGCGGCGGGCAGCGTCGCCTTCCAGGTGTGCAGCGAGTTGGCGGCGGCGCCGTCCCAGGCATCCGCCCGTGCGGGCAGGTAGGCCAGCCCGCCGGAGACCGACCAGCCGCCGTTGGAGGCGGAGAACTCGGTGAACGCCGGCCGGCCGTTGTAGGTGCGGATGTGACCGGCGGTCGCGGCCACGGCGGCGTCGGAGGCGGCGTACTCGTAGCTGGTGCGCACCCCCGTCCTCGACGTCCCGGCACTGCCCGGGAAGACCTGGCAGGCGGTCGAGTCGCAGATGTCGTAGGCCGAGCCGACCGCGGCCGAGGCACGACGCTGTGCGGCATAGGTCCGTGCCGCCACCGCCTGCGCCTGCAGCGCCGCGGAACGCCACGACGGCGACATCTCCTTGGGCACCACGCCGCGGAGGTAGCTCTCCATGGGGACGGCGACGACGCTGTAGAGCGCGCCGTTGCTGCGCCGTACGGCCGTGGGCGTGCCCCGGTACTCGCGGCTCGAGCCGTCCGGCAGGACCAGCGCGATCGTCGGGGTCGCTGCCGTGAACCGCGCCGGGGAGCTCAGCCGCGGCGAACCCGCGACGGGCACCGACGTCCACAGGCCGTTCGCGTCGAGGCGCTGGAGCACGAGCCCGGTCGGGTCGGTGGCCACGCGCCACCGCTTCGGGCCCGCCGGCAGCACGAGCCGGTGGTTGAGCCCGTCGGTGACGGTCAGCCCGGCGGCCGGTGCCACCTGCAGGTCACGGCCCTCGTCGGCGCTGACGAGCACCCGTATCGGGCTGTTGGCCACGGTGGTGCGCGCGGTGCCCGGGTAGTACGTCGCCAGGATGGTGTTCGCGGTGACGCCGAGCGACGCTGCCCCCTGGGCACCCCACTGGGACATGCCCCGCCCGTGGCCCCAGCCGTGCCCGGTGAGCGTGAAGACGCTGTTCGCGGGACGGCTCGCGTCGTCGGGCGACGCGGCCGGCGCGCAGGCCGAGGCGAGGACGGTCAGCCCGAGGGCGCCGGCGAGCGCGGCCGCGCCGGCGCGACGCGGCCGGTGCCGGGGTCGCGGCGCGAGCGGGTCGCGCGGACGACGGTTCATGAAACAGCTCCTCGGGCCGATCGGACCCTTTCAAGATCGGCAACCGGGAAGCCGGTATTGAGACGGCCGGTCGGTCGATGCGCCGCCAGGCGTCCACACCGAGCCGCATGGGATCGGCCGCGTCGGATCAGCGGCGCTCGTGACGCCCCTGGACGATGAAGGCCAGCACCATCACCGCGCAGAAGCCGACGCCGACGTACCAGCCGTAACCGGGGTATCCGAGATAGCGGAACACCGCCTGCGCGCCCAGGATGATCAGCGCGAAGACGAGGATGGTGAGGAACGCCGCGAGGAGGCGCTGGCCAATCATCGGACTCCGACCTCCTTCTCACCGACCGTGCGCGCCAGGGCGGCGCGCTTGCGGCCGAGCAGTGCATGGGGCACCAGGGCGAGCGCCCAGCCGGCGTCGGCAACCGTCATCAGAAGGCGGGTGCCCAGCGCGGCGGCCAGGGCCGTCGAGGACCCGACCGAACCGCTGAGCAGAGCGACGAGCACCGCCTCGCGGACGCCGGCACCCGCGGGCACGACGACGACGACGAAGCCGACCGCCCACGCCAGGGCGAACGCGGCCACTGCCAGCGGCAGGCTCACCGCGTCCCCGAAGCCGGCCAGCAGCGACGCGAGCATGATGCCGGCGGCCAGCCACTCGAGCACGGTCCAGCCCAGCGAGTGCAGGACGCCGCGGAGGCTCAGCCGACGGTCCGGCGGCGGCCGGCGCAACACCCGCGAGCCCAGCGCCAGCAGCCGGTTCAGCACGGCCGGGTGCAGCGTCGCCACCAGCAGCACGAGCAGGCCGAAGGCCCAGCGCCAGTCGCCGAGGGCACCGTCGCTCGGCAACGCGAACGGCAGCAGCAACCCGGCCAGCGCGCCGGCGCTGACCACGTTCACGAGCATGAACAGCAGGACGGTGGTGGCCGTCCGGGCCCGGGGCACCTTCAGGTCGGCGGCGAGCTCCATCTGGGCGACGACCGGCCAGACGCTGCCCGGCAGGTACTTGCCGAGTTGGCCCAGGAAGAACACGCGTCCGGCCGCCCCGAGCGGCAGCCGGCTACCGAGGTCGGTGAGCAGCGCCCGCCAGCACAGCATCTGGCCGGCCACCGAGACGGCCGCGCCGAGCGCGGCGACCACGAGGCTCAGGATCGACAGCTGGGCGATCTCGTGCTGCAGCGGGCGCCACTGGTCGACGACGGTCACCACCAGCGCCGCGAGGACAAGGACAGCGACGAGGGGTCGGGCGATTCGCAGGATGCGACGCCACGCGGGATGTCGCCCCGGACGGGGGCTGGGCACGATCGCTAGCCTAGCGGTCGGCACCTTCCCGACCGCGGTCCTCCGCGCGTCGGCACCGCCGGCAGCACAGGCCCATCCGAAGTCGCGACGTCGGGAGCAGCATGAGCATCGGTCCAGCAGGGGCCCGGACCTCGTCCGGGACCGGCTCGACGGGCGGCATCGTCACCGGGAACCACACGCCGAAGTACACGGCGAAGAACCCGGCGATCCGCTGGCTCACCGAGCGGTGGCTGGCCCGGCTCGACGCGACGGTCGGCACGCTGAGCACCGACCGCCGCCCGGCCCGACCGCTGGAGGTCGGCGCGGGTGAAGGCGTGATCAGTGCGCGGCTGCACGAGCGGTTCGGGTCCTGCGTCAGCCTGGACCTGCCCGACGACGTGCTGTTCGACGAGTGGCGCAGCCGCCCTGGGCCGCACTACCTCAACGGTGACGCCCAGCAGCTGCCCTTCGCCGACGACTCGTTCGACCTGGTGGTCTGCGTCGAGGTGCTCGAGCACCTCACCGACCCCGAGCGCGGGTTGCGCGAGTTGGCGCGCGTCGGGACCAAGCATCTACTGCTGTCGGTGCCGCGGGAGCCGATCTTCCGCAGCTGCAATCTGTTCACCGGCCGCTACGTGAAGGACCTCGGCAACACCCCGGGGCACTTCAACCACTGGTCGACGCGGTCGTTCAAGAGCTTCGTCTCGCAGGTGGCGACGGTGCGCGAGGTCAGCACGCCGTTCCCGTGGACCGTCATCTGGGCGACGCTGCCCGACTGACCTCCTAGGGCGTGCGCCAGGCCGGGCACGGGCGGCGGCTCAGTTCGGTCTGGACCGCACCACGAGGTCGCCGATCAACGCGAGCACGGCCACTTGGAACCCGACGAACAGCAGCAGCAGCGTCGAGGTCGCGACGTGCCAGTCGTAGTTGAAGACGTCCACGATCAGCTTGACGCTGCCGATCGCCATCACCCACAGGGCGAACGGCATCAGCACCTTCAGCGGGTTGAAGTACATGACCATCCGCAGCACCTGCAGGATGTAGCGGTAGGCGTCGCGGAGCGGATGGAACTTGCTGAAGCCGGCCCGCTTCGCGTAGTCGATCGGGACGTAGTCCACCGGGTGCTGGTTCGACAGGAACGCCATCGTGATGGTCGTGACGCAGGAGAACCCGGGCGGCAGCAGACGCAGGTAGGGCAGCGAGACGTCGCGCCGGAAGGCCCGCAGACCTGAGTTGAGGTCCGGGATCTTCGTGCCGGACAGGAAGCTCGCGATCCGCCGGATGACCCACTTGGCGGGCACGCGGGCCCACTTGTGGGTGCCCTCTTCCGAGGTGCGCGCGCCGACGACCTGGTCGACGTCGAGGTTGTCGTCGAGGTAGCGGACGAACTCGGGGATCCGCTCGTTCGGGTAGGTCATGTCGGCATCGGTCCAGACGACGATCTTGCCGCGGGCCTCCTGCGTGCCGATGCGCCGGGCCGTCCCGCTGCCGCCGTTGCGCCGGAAGGGCATCAGCCGCATCTGCGGGAAGCGCTCGCGGGCGCCGCGCAGCACCTCGAGGGTGTTGTCGGTCGACTTGTCGTCGATGGCGAGCAGCTCGTAGCTGTAGCCGCTCGCGTCCAACGCCGCCGAGATGCGCTCGAGCTCGAGCAGCACGTGGTCCTGCTCGTTGAAGCAGGGCAGCACGACCGTGACGTAGGGCG
>JAVEDQ010000152.1 GCA_030840885.1 Frankiaceae bacterium | reverse complement strand
CGGTGCCGCGACAGCCAACGGCCAGCTCCTGGTGTTCCTGCGTCCCGGCGCGCTGGTCGCGGATAACTGGTGGCCGCCGCTGCAGCAACTGCTCGACAGGGACACAGCCGCCACCGCCGGCACCGTCGGCGTTGTCGGCTCGATGACCATCGACGGGGCGGGCGCGGTGAGCTCGATCGGCGGCGCGGTCGTCGAGCGCCTGGACGACGACGGCTCGGCCACGCTGCTCGGCGCTGCCCTCGGCGCCGGGACCGATCCGATGGAGTCGTTGTCCGGCGAGGCGACTCCGACGAGCATCCTGCCCGGCGCCCTTATTGCATGCCGACGCCGCACGTATTCGCTGGCCGGGAGCTTCCAGGAGAGCTACGCCAACGACTACGAGACCGTCGACTTCAGCCTCGCCGTCCGCCGTACCGGCGCCTCGGTGATGGTCCACCCCGCCAGCGTCGTCGCCTACGAGCCGCCGGAGCGCGGCATCGAGGGCGAGCCGGACGCGCAGCAGCTCACCCTCCGCTGGCATCGACAGCTCGTCCCGGACTACGTCCTGGACGCGTCGGGTGCGCTGCACGAGGCGGAGGCACCCACCCGCTGAGCGGGGAGGTACCTCAGCTCGGCTCGGACGGCGGCGGTGCTGACTCGGACGATGCCGGCTCGGACGCAGGCTGCAGCAACGGATGTAGCTCTGCCAACGGGTGCGGCCCGGCGGGACGCCCCGCGATGACGTTCCGGAGGCGGGCGAGCAGCCGCGCCCAGGTCTCGTTGACCGGGCCCAGCAGGGGTGTCGGCACGTACTGGTGCGTCAGCCGCAGGCGGCTGCCGGCCTTGTCGGGGGCGAAGTCCCATTCGACCAGCGTCATGCCGCCGCCCATCCCCTGCGCCGCCTCTGGGGACGGGTTCCGCCAGCCGAGCGTCACCACGAGCCGCAGTGGTGGTTCTACCTCGACGACGAGGCCGTCCCAGACCTGCCCGGCCGGCAGCCGACAGGAGAAGACGCCGCCGGGTTCCAGCTCGAGCCGTACCGAGTCGCCCATCCAGGTCGCCAGCCGCTCGGCGTCGGCAAACCAGGTGAACAGTTCCTCGCGCGAGGTGGCGACGGGGACCTGCTGCACGATGCGTGCGCCGCGGATCACGAGCCGGTAGCCGCCTTGCGGCGCCCCTTTGAGGCCCGCGAGGTGGCCCGCGAGCTGCGGGCCTTCGCCTCGGCGGCAGCGATGCGTTCCGGGCCGAGGACGTCGATGAGGAACCGTCCGGTGTGGCTCTCCGGCACGGCGGCGATCGCTTCCGGCGACCCTTCGGCCACCACCCGACCCCCGCCGACGCCGCCTTCCGGCCCCATGTCGACGACCCAGTCCGCCGTCTTCACGACGTCGAGGTTGTGCTCGATGACGATGACGCTGTTGCCGTTGTCGACCAGCCGGCCCAGCACGCCGAGCAGCTTCCGCACGTCCTCGAAGTGCAGGCCGGTCGTCGGCTCGTCCAGCACGTAGACCGTCCGGCCGTTGGACCGCTTCTGCAGCTCGGAAGCGAGCTTGACCCGCTGCGCCTCACCCCCGGAGAGCGTGGTCGCGGACTGCCCGAGCCGGACGTAGCCGAGGCCGACGTCGACGAGCGTCCGGAGGTGCCTCGAGATGCTGCCGACGGCGGCGAAGAAGTCGGCCGCCTCCTCGATCGGCATGTCGAGGACCTCGGCGATGGTCTTGCCCTTGAAGTGCACCTCGAGCGTCTCGCGGTTGTAGCGCGCGCCCTCGCAGACCTCGCACGGGACGTAGACGTCCGGCAGGAAGTTCATCTCGATCTTGATGGTGCCGTCACCGGCGCACGCCTCGCAGCGCCCGCCCTTCACGTTGAACGAGAACCGGCCCGGCAGGTAGCCGCGGACCTTCGCCTCGGTGGTCTCGGCGAACAGCTTGCGGATGTTGTCGAAGACCCCGGTGTAGGTGGCGGGGTTCGACCGCGGCGTGCGGCCGATCGGCGACTGGTCGACGCGGACCACCTTGTCGAGGTGCTCGAGCCCGCTGACCGTCCGGTGCCGGCCGGGCACCTGCCGCGCCCCGTTCAGCTTGTTGGCCAGCACGATCGAGAGGATGTCGTTGACCAGCGACGACTTGCCGGAACCCGAGACGCCGGTGACGGCCACGAAGCAGCCGAGCGGGAACTCGACGGTGACGTCGCGCAGGTTGTGCTCCCGCGCTTCGTGCACCGTCAGCATCCGCGTCCTGTCCGGCACCCGGCGGATGTCGGGGATCGGGATGGAGCGCCGGCCCGACAGGTAGGCGCCGGTGATCGACTCCTCGGAGGCGAGCAGGTCTTCCACCGAGCCGCTGACCACGACGTGGCCACCGTGCTCCCCCGCCCCGGGGCCGATGTCGACGGTCCAGTCGGCGGCGCGGATCGTGTCTTCGTCATGCTCGACGACGATAACGGTGTTGCCGATATTGCGCAGGCTTTCGAGCGTCGCGATCATCTTGGTGTTGTCCTTGGGGTGGAGGCCGATGCTCGGCTCGTCGAGGACGTAGAGCATGCCCATCAGCCCCGAGCCGATCTGGGTCGACAGCCGGATCCGCTGCGATTCGCCGCCCGACAGCGTGCCGGACTTGCGGTTGAGGTTGAGGTAATCGAGGCCGATCCCCAGCAGCAGCTCCACCCGCGAGGTGATCTCCTTGAGCACCTGTCCCCCGGCTTCGCCCCGCCGGCGCTGCAACGCCTCTTCGGGGAGGTTGACGAGGAAGTCCCGCAG
>JAVEDQ010000422.1 GCA_030840885.1 Frankiaceae bacterium | reverse complement strand
GCGGCCCGGAGCGGCGACGCGGTGGCCATCGCAGCACTCGCTCGGGCCGGGCAGGCCATCGGCGTCGCGCTCGCAGGGGCTACGGCGCTGCTCGACCTCGACGTCGCGGTGATCGGCGGCGGGTTGGTCGCGGCCGGTGAGCTGCTGTTCGGTCCGCTACGGGAGACGCTCGCCGTCCACGCCCGGATGCCGTTCACGCAGCGGTTACGGGTCGTCCCTGCCGAGCGTCCCGCCGAGGCCGGGCTGCTGGGGGCGGCGGCGCTGCTGCAGCCCCCGCCGAGCTGACCAGACCCGTCCAGAATCCGTTCCTCACAGCTCGGCGAGGAACCCTGCCACCTCTTCGGCGACCCGCTCCGGCCGCTCGGCCGGCAGCAAATGCCCCGCCCCCGCGACCGGAGCCCAGATCGCACCCGGCATCTCGGCGACGAGCCGGCGGCCGTAGGCGGGGGAGCGCAGCGCGTCCTCGGTCCCCCAGAGCACGAGGGTGGGCAACGGGTCGGCGCACAGCTGTTCCCACGCGCGCTCGGCGGGGCGCAGGTCGACGGCGCGGACGAGCCGGAGGAACGCGGCCGCGTCCTCGCGGCTCCGCAGCGCGGCGAGGTAGCGATCGAGCTCCCGGTCGGGCAGACGTGCCCCCAGCGCCCGCGCCACGACCCGGCGGCCGAGCCGCGGCCGGGCCCGGAGCGCAGCCAGCAGGGCTTCCCCGACACCCGGGACGAGCAGCGGCACCACCGGCGGGGTCGGCCACAGCAACGGGTGGAGCGGGGTTCCGACGAGGGCCAGGGCGGCCACGCGATCGCGGGCGCGAGCGGCCAGCTGCACGGCGACGGTGCCGCCGAGGTCGGCGCCGAGGACGGCCACGCGTTCCAGTCCGAGCTGGTCGAGCAGGCGGAGCAGCAGCGACGCCTGGTCCTCCAACCGGGATCCCTCCGATGCGTGACCCGTCGCCTGACCGGACGACTCACCCGACGACGAAGGCCGCTCGGACTCGCCGCAGCCGGCCAGGTCCGGCATCACGCAGAGCCGGTCGTGCTCGAGGTCCCGGGCGACGTCACGCCACAGGTACGACGTTGCGGGCAGGCCGTGCAGCATCAGCAGCGGAAGCGCCTTCCCGTCGCGGGAGGGGGCACCGTGCTCCACGACGTGGAGCCGGAGCGCGCCCACGGACCGCCCGTCGCGGGAGGCGCCCGCCGGGACGACGATCTCGCGTCCGGGTAGTGGATGGACATCGGGCTGCGGCATTCCGGCACCCTACGGCGGCATGCCGGACCCCAGGCGTCGGATGCCGAAACGCATTGCCCGGCCCGTGGCGGGGCAGGCTCGGCTGGTGCGCCTGCTCGCCTACACCGACGCGACCGGCATCGGTGGAGCCGAGATCAGCCTGGCCAACCTGCTGCAGGAGCTCGCCTGCGACCCCGGGCTGGAGATCACGGTGCTCGGCTGCGCGGAGTCGGTGGTCCGTCGGGTCACCCCCGCCGGGGTGGCGTCGCTGGTCGTCCCGCTGTATCGGCATGCCGCCGTGCTGGCCCGCCTCCGGCCCGATCTGGTGCACGCGAACCTCCCGACGCCGTGGGCCGCGTCGCCGGCGCTCGCCGCGGCGCTGGCGCTGCCCCGCACGCGCGTGCTGGCCGTACAGCAGCTGCCGCTACGGTCCGTCGACCTCGCGCTGTGGCTGCGAACCCGCGCCCTGCTGCGCCGGGTCGACGCCCACGTCGCGGTCGGCGTCACCAGCTGCCGCCGGACCGAGGACTTCTACGCTCTCGGCCGGGGCAGCGTCCGGTCGATCCCGAACTGCGTCCCGGACGTGCCGGTCGACCGGCGTCGATGCGGGCCGGGACAGGATCCCGGTGCCCCGGTCACCATCGGCAGTCTCGGCCGCCTCGACCGCATGAAGGGCTACGACCTGCTCCTGGAGGCGCTCGCCCGGCTCCCCGGTGCCCGGGTCGAGGTGCTGGGTGACGGGAGCGAGCGGTCGTCGTTGGAGAGGCGGGCCCGCCGGCTCGGCGTCGCCGACCGCGTCCGCTTCCCCGGCTGGGAACCCGACCCCCGGCGCCGGCTGCCGGAGTGGGACGTGTTCTGCCTGCCGTCGCGGTCGGAGGGGTTCCCGCTCTCGGTCGTCGAGGCGATGCTCGCCGGGCTTCCTGTCGTGGCAAGCGACGTCGGCAGCATCCCCGAGGCGGTGCAGGCCGGCACGACGGGGCTGCTGGTCGGCAAGGACGACCTCGAGGGCCTCGTCCGCGCGCTCGCCGTCCTGGTCGGGTCCGCCTCCGAGCGGGCCCGCCTCGGTGCCGCCGGCCGAAGGGTGGCCGCCGAGCGCTTCACCGTCGAGCACATGGCGCAGGCCTACCGCACCCTCTACGACGAGATGCTCGCCGTCCCCCGGCGGCGACGACGGCGGCCGGGCCCCGAGAAGCCATAGCTCACCGTCCGGTCGGGTGACCGGTTCAGGCGACGTAGGGCTCGACCGCGACGATCTCGACCGACGCGCTCCGGCCGTTGGGCATGGAGTAGTCCACGGTCTCGCCCGGGCCGTGCCCGGTCACGGCGGACCCGAGCGGCGACTGGGGGGAGTAGATGGTCAGGGGCGTGGAGTGGTCCTCGCGGGAGCCGAGAACGAAGCGCTCGGTCTCGGTGTCACCGGCGAAGCGCACCTCGACGATCATGCCGGGGCCGGCCTTGCCGTCGTTCGCCGGAGCCTCGCCGACCTTCGCGTTGCGGAGCAGCTGCTCGAGCTGGCGGATGCGGGCCTCCTGCTTGCCCTGCTCCTCCTTGGCGGCGTGGTAGCCACCGTTCTCCTTGAGGTCGCCTTCTTCGCGCGCCTCGTTGATGCGGTAGACGATCTCCGCACGGCCCGGCCCGGAGAGGTGCTCGTGCTCGGAACGGAGTCGGTCGTAGGCCTCCTGGGTGAGCCAGACCTGCTGCTGCGACATACACGCTCCTGACGGGCCGACCGGAGAAACTCCGGGCGTGACGACCCGGCGGTTTCGGGCCCGGAGCGGATCCGGGCGAACACCGGATGGTAACGACACTCTGCCTTCCGGCGTCCAGATCCTGGCGTCCCGGCGTCCAGACCCGCCAGAACGGCGACGGTCAGCCGGGGGTGACGATCCGGCAGCCGTCGAGCACGGCCGTCTCGGCCCGCCGCGTGGTCGGGACGGTCACCGTCAACTCGGTGTCCTGCGCCCCGTCCGCCCGGGCCGGGATCGGGATGTCCCGCAGCGCACCGACGCCCCCGTTCTGGTCGGCGGCGAGGATCGTGCACGCCGCCACCGCCTTCGGCGCCTTGAAGACGCTGAACGTGAACACGACGGAGGTGTCGCTGGTGGCTGCGATGGTCTTCGGCGTCCAGCCCAGCCGGTCGGGGCGTTGCGCGGCGAACACCGTCCCGACCAGCGCGACGACCAGGACCGCGACGGTCGCGAGCACCACCCACGGCGCCGTCGACCGGCCACCGAGCCACGGGATGTCCCAGCCCCGCTCGCGCCAGCCGCGGCGTCGGACGGGGGTTGCAACAGCGGCCGGCCCGGGGCCGGACGAGCCGGCGCCGGAGCCCCCGTCGGAGGTCTGACGGGCCCGGGGGACGACGGGGGTTTGCCCGCCCTCGTCCGGGCCACCCACGTGTCGTTCTGTCATCAGGAACAATGGTCGCATGGCCGAAGCCATGACGACCCCGAGCACCCATTCTCCGAGAACCTCTGCCTCCGATCTCACATCGGCCCACGTCGAGACCGCTCCTGCTGGTGACGCCGCCGGCGCTGGTGCCGCTGGCACGACCCCTCCCGCCCCGCGCCGGTTGATGTGTGTGCACGCCCACCCCGACGACGAGTCCAGCAAGGGCGCCGCCACGATGGCGCGCTACGTCCGGGAGGGTGTCGACGTGCTCGTCGTCACCTGCACCGGCGGTGAGGCGGGCTCGGTGCTCAACCCGGCGATGGACCGTCCCGAGGTCTGGGAGAACCTGCCCGAGATGCGGCGCAAGGAGATGGACCGCGCCCGCGAGATCCTCGGCGTCCGGCAGGAGTGGCTCGGTTTCGTCGACTCCGGCCTGCCCGAGGGCGATCCGCTGCCGCCGCTGCCCGACGGCTGCTTCGCCCTGCAGCCGGTGGAGGTCGCGGCCGCGCCGCTGGTGCGGATGATCCGGGAGTTCCGGCCCCAGGTGATCACCACCTACGACGAGAACGGGGGGTACCCGCACCCCGACCACATCATGTGCCACAAGATCAGCGTCGCGGCCTTCGCCGCCGCCGGGGATCCGGAGGCCTACCCCGACCAGGGCGAACCGTGGCAGCCGTCGAAGCTGTACTACAACACCACCTTCCACAAGGACCGCGTCTTCGCGCTGCACCAGGCGGTGCTGAACCGCGGGCTCGAGTCGCCCTACGCGCAGTGGGTGGAGAAGTGGGTCGACAAGCCCGAGGACGCCGACCGCGTCACCACGAAGGTGCCGTGCGCCGACTATTTCGAGCTGCGCGACCGGGCCCTGCTCGCGCACGCGACGCAGGTCGACCCGGAGGGCCGCTGGTTCGCCGTCCCGCTCGAGCTGCAGCAGCAGGTGTGGCCCACCGAGGACTTCCAGCTCGCCGACAGCCGCGTCGAGGTCGGGAACTTCCCCGAGGCGGACCTGTTCGACGGCGTCCCGCTCGACCGGAGCTGAATCGGCGCCCGGCGGGCGAGGAACGAAGCTTCCCCCGCCGGTCGTTGCCCTGATGCGGACCGCTGGCCCTAGGCTGCTCCGCGACCGACAACTTGCGAAGGGAACACTCGTGGCTCTCTGGAACCAGCTCCGGAATCAGACCCAGGCGATGCAGCAGACGCTCGTCGCCCGGAAGAACGACTTCAAGTCCGGCGGCTTCCGGGACGCATCGATGGCGATGTGCGCTCTGATCGCGGCCGCAGACGGCTCGGTCGCCCCCGAGGAGCGCCGCAAGGTCGCCTCCCTCATCAGCCAGAACGAGGTGCTGCAGAACTTCCCCGCCGACCAGCTGCAGCAGATCTTCAACGACGACGTCGACAAGCTCACCAAGGACTTCGACTTCGGCAAGGTGAGCATCCTGCAGGAGATCGCCAAGGTGAAGAAGAAGGACACCGAAGCCCGTGCCGTCATCCAGATCGGCATCATCATCGGTGGTGCGGACGGCAACTTCGACGAGAACGAGAAGCGCGTCGTGCGCGACGCCTGCTACGCCGTGAACCTCAACCCGGCAGAATTCGACCTCTGACGACCATGCCGTTCGCCGCGGACGCGGGGCCAGGTGGTCTCGGCGCCCTCATCTTCGTGGTGTTCTTCGTCGCCGCGATCGCGCTCTTCATCGCGATGTCGCGGAGCATGAAGCGCATGCGGTCGAACGTCGACCGGGGGAAGTTCGGCGGCCCCGACTCCGGCGCGGCCGAGGGGCCCGGACCCGGCTCAGTGGAGCCGGATCCGGCCGAGCAGACGGACCGGCCGCGGGGCGACTCCGAGCACTGACCAGTGAGGGTCGCTGGCCGCCTGATTTCTCGCTGCTCAGTCCTCGTCGCCCCGGCCGCGCAGGCGCTTCACGTTCCCGCGCCGCTTCTTGGCCCCGATCCGCCGTTCGTTCGACCCCCGGGTGGGTCGCGTCGGACGACGCGCCCGCGGCGGCGCTGCGGTGGCTCCCCGCAGCAACTCGCCGAGGCGTTGCTCGGCGAGTTGTCGGTTCCGGAGCTGGGACCGCTCCTCGCTCGCGGTCACGCTGAGGACCGTGCCGTCGGTCAGCCGACCGGCGAGCCGCGACATCGCCCTCGTGCGGTAGGGCTCGGGGAGGCACCGTAGGTCCACCCGGAGCTCGGCGCGGCTGTCGGAGGTGTTCACCGACTGCCCTCCGGGCCCGCTGGAGCGGGAGAAGCGCCAGGTGAGTTCCCGGTCCGGGACGACGACGCCCGGCCGCACGGAGATGTCCACCACCGCTCCAGGATGCCGCTCGGCGGCGCGACTGCTCGACGCGGTGCAGGTTTATTGTGTTCCTCTGCGCGGTCCGCGGCTGGGCGCAGGGTTTCTCGAGTCGCGGCTGACGGGCACAGCGACCAGAAGGAGTCCGAGCCGTGGTGAGCAATGTGCCGGCCAGCGATATGTCGACGAGCGATGTGCCGGTGAGGGATGAGCCGATGAGCGATGTGAACGAGGCCGCACCGGCGTCGCCGCCGGACGCTCTCGTGGCCGACCTCACGGCGATCTACGCCGGGCTGCAGGGCCTGCTCACCTCGACCGAGACCTTCACGGGCTTCGTCGACGAGATCTGCGAACTCGTCAAGCGCTCCTTCGACGGCCGGATCTCGTGCAGCGTCACCGTCGTCTCGGAGGGCCGTCGCTTCACCGCGGCGAGCAGCGACGACATCGCCACGGTCGCCGACGAGGGCCAGTACAGCGAGCAGACGGGTCCGTGCCTGCGTGCGCTGGGCGAGAACAGCGAAGTGATCGTCGAGGACCTCTCGAGCGAGACCCGCTTCGGCGACTACCCGGCCAAGGCCCTGGCGCTGGGGCTGCGGTCGGTCGCCTCGCTGCCCATGTCCGACATCACGCAGCCCATCGGCGCCCTCAACCTCTACGCCACCGAGCCGTCGATGTTCGTTGAATCGTCGCTGCTGCGTCCGCGGGCGCTGGCTTCGGCGTGCGCCGGCGCCCTCGATGTCGCCAAGCGGATGACGACGCAGCTGGCCCTCAACGAAGACCTCAAGGCGGCGATGGCCTCGCGCCGTTTCATCGACCAGGCCCTCGGCATCCTCATGGCGCAGCAGAACTGCGACGCCGAGGCGGCTTTCGACCAGTTGCGCCGGACATCGCAGAACTCGCACCGCAAGCTGCGCGATGTCGCGGTGGACCTGGTCACCGAGATCGGCGGGGTCCGCCCGGATGGCGCGCCGATCTTCACGCCGACGCGACGCCTCTAGCCGCGTCGGTCTCGCGTCGCGGGCTTTCCTGGCAACGCGGGGAGAATCAGGGCGCGAGCATGACGTCGTTCCCCGTGACCGTGACCTTCACGGGGGCCAGCGGCGCGTCCGCCGGCCCGTGGAGGACAGCACCGGTGCCGGGCTGGAACTTCGAGCCGTGACACGGGCACGCCAGCACGCCCTCCTTGGGCGCGACCGTGCAGCCCCGGTGCGTGCACTTGGCGTCGAGCCCGGTGACAGCGGTGCCGCTTCGGGTCAGCAGGAGCTTTCCGCCGTTCGGGTTCTCGACGGAGATCGTCCCGCCGTCCGGGATGGAGGAGACGGTGGCCACCGGGGCGGCCGCCCCGGTCCCGGTCCCGGTCCCGCTGCCGCTGCCGCTGCCGGACGCCGGACCACTCGCGCTGCCACCGCACGCGGCGAGTAGTGATGAACCGGCAACACCCCCGACAACGGCACCGGCTCCCGCCAGCACAGTGCGCCGGTTGGGAGGGAGTCGGTCGGAAGGAAGTCGGTCGGATCCGGGCGTGACGGGCATGCGGACTCCTGCGGGCGGAAGCGATTGAAGTGGCAACTATCGTCGCGAACAACTCCCGCTGACGCAATGCGCCCCGCACGTCTCCCAGCGAATCGTTAAGCGGCCTGCTGGGGCACCCCCGGTCGCGTCGGCCGTGTCGGCCGTCTCGCCGCCGCCGACCAGAGCCGGCGACCCACGAGGGAGCGGGCGCATTCCGTTGCAGAACTCGGCCGGAATAGTTGCAGAAGAAATCAGCGCCAGCCATGGATCGCATCCGTCGGCTCGGGCGATCGCACGAGGCGACCGCACTGGAAAAGGCTGGGCAAGGAGGGAACCTGAACTGGACGACTCTGCTCCAAAGAAAACGACCTGGAATTGCTGGTCATGCTGGATGAGCGGCAGATACCCGGCTCCAGAAACCCCTGTGCACCACGTTGAGGATAAGCAATCCCGTAGCGCAGCCGACGCGATGTCGTCGCCTGTCAGACCAGTCCCGGCGTGTGTTGCAGGACGAGCGCGGTGACGTCGTCGTCGTGGTCCCCGTGGGCGCCCGGGGCTCCGAGGGCGGCCTGCAACAGCGTGGCGGCATCCGCGGGCGCGGCGCGGCGGGCGGCTTCGAGCACCGACTCGATGCCCACGTCGATGTCGATGTCCCGGCGCTCGACGAGGCCGTCGGTGACGGCGATGAGTGCGTCGCCCGGCTCGAGGACGAGCGTGGAGCCGGCGCGCTCGGCGATGTCCACCCCGAACGGAAGGCCGACCATCGTGGGCACGGCACGTGCGCCGTTCGCGTTGACCAGCAGCGGGGGAAGGTGCCCGGCGTTGCCGATGTCGACGCGGCCGGTCACCGGGTCGGCGACGAAGTACAGGACGGTGACCAGCTGCTCGAGCTCGAACGCCGCGAAGTACCGGTCGACCTTGCCGAACACGGCGGCCGGGTCCGGATCGTCGATGGCGTACGAGCGGATCATCGTCCGCACCTGGCCCATGGCCGCGGCGGCCTCGAGGCCCCGGCCCATCACGTCGCCAACGACGGCAACGCAGCGGCCGTCCGGGAGTTGGAGGACGTCGTAGAAGTCGCCGCCTGCCTGCAGTCCGCCGGCCGGGCTGTAGTGCGTGGCGACGTCGAAGCCCGGGGTGGCCGGGGCGTCGGAGGGCATCAGCGCGCGTTGCAGTTGCAGCGAGCCCTCGCGCTCGGCCGTGTACCGCTCCGTCCGCTCCAGGGTCTGCGCCGTCTGGGCCGCGAGTGCGAGCACGAACGCGCGCTCGTCGGAGTCGAACAGCCGCCGCGCGGAGAAGCTGAACCGGAGAGCTCCGAGCGTCCGACTGCCGACGGTCAGTGGTAGTGCGCACATCGCGACCGTTGCCGCTTCGAAGCCCCGCAGCGCCGGGAAGGCATGGTCGCGTTCCTCCCGCGACTCCAGCCACACGGCCTCGCCGGTTCGGAGGGCCGTCGCCGCCGGAAGCGGTGCGTCGAGCCGTTCCTCGCGCAGCGCGTCCACCAGTTCCTCGCCGTAGCCGACGGCTCCGGGAACGACGACGTGGTCCGCGTCCGGCGCGGGCAGCAGCATGCTGCCGCCGGTGGCGCCCAAGGCGTCGACTCCCTCGGAGACGACGACTCCTGCGACGTCCTCCGGAGTGCGGGCGCGCGTGAGGGCGGCGGTCACCTGTTGCAGCCGGGCAGCCCGATCGGTGATGCGCTGCAGCACCGCGAGCCGCTCCACCTCCTCGAGGAGCCGCTCCTCGAACGGCACGACCGGCGCGGGCTTGCGGTTGGCGGCGACGTCCCGCAGCTGCCGGATGACGGCTTCGACGTACCAGCGGCGGAAGAGCCGGTGCACCGCAGGTGTCTCCAGCGTCAGCAGCCGCGCGGCGCGGGAGTAGGTGTCGGCCTCGTCGAGCGCGATCAGGTACCGCTCCCCGGCGTCGGCAGCCGTCAGCGGTAGGTAGAGGCTCAGCCGGGTGCGCGGCTCGCCTCGGTGCAGGGCTGCGAGCGCCTGGCGCTTGATCGCGTCCCGCGCGTCGGCGAACCCGTGCACCACGGTCTCGATCAGCCGGGCCAGATGCTCCGGGACCTCCTCGCCGGCGCCGGCCGCCAGAGTGAACTCGCGCACCAGGTTCTCGATGTGCGCTTTCGCGGCGATCAGCAGATGCGTGGGCACGTCGCCGAGCACGACCGTGAACCGGGGCTCGGTCAGCTCC
>JAVEDQ010000086.1 GCA_030840885.1 Frankiaceae bacterium | reverse complement strand
ACCTGGTCGGCGAGGCCCTTGAGCTTGCGCAGGATTCGGCCTTCGCCGGCGCGGAGGAGTCTGTCGAGAACCACGGGCCACCTTCCGATGGACGTCTTCGGGCTGTTGAGCAGTCGGGTGATGCAGTGCGGACCAGTCTGTCGCGCGTCCGTCGCCGGAGCACCGAACACATGAGCAGGCCGGGTGTCGGGCCTCATGGACCCGTCGGCACGTCGAGTTCGCATGGTAGGCGCGACGGGCGATCTGCGCCTCGCAGGAACGACGGGCGGCGTGGCCGGTGCGTTCCCGGAACCTTCGCCCAGCGCTGCACCGGGCACCACGAGCACCGCTGCGACCACGCAGACTGTCGCCGGTGGACCCCGCCGAGATCACCGCCGGAAGCCTCCACCTCCGCGTGCCGCAGCTCGCCGAGGTGGAGCAGATCGCCGCGGCCTGCACCGACCCGGAGATCGCGCGCTGGACCCGCGTGCCCTCCCCCTACGGCCGGCAGGACGCCGTCGCCTTCGTGCACCGCAGCCTGGAGGACTGGCACGCCGACCGTGCGGCGACCTTCGCGGTGCTCGATGCAACCACCGCCGGCCTGCTGGGCAGCGTCCGCCTGGTCTTCGACCCCCTGACCTCGGAACCCCTGACCTCGAACCCTCCGGCCTCAGGGCCCCGGTACGACCCGGACGTGCCAGGGGGCCCGACGGCTTCGGTGGGTTACTGGACGGCTCCCCAGGCCCGTGGTGCCGGGGTCGGCCGGCGTGCGGTGGCGAGCCTGTGCCGATGGGGGTTCGGTTTCCTCGCCCTCGAACGCATCAGCTGGACCGCCGCGGTCGGCAACGACGCTTCGCGCCGACTGGCCGAGGCCGTCGGGTTCACGGTCGAGGGTGTCGCCCGACGTGGGCTGGTGCTCCACGGCCGCCGGGTCGACGCATGGACGGGGTCGCTGCTCCCGGGCGAGGTGCGCTGAGCCCCCAGCCCCGGCCCGGCCCTACCCCGGCCCTCAGCCGACGGCTGCCCCGACGTGGGCTGCGGCACCGAGCCCCGCATTCGCGGCGACCTGGTCCACGGCCGCCACCGTGGCCTGCGTGTACCGGGCGCCGCGCATGACGGGGACGCCGTGGTCGCCGGCGATCTCGATGACCTCCGCCGACAGGGCGTCGGCGAGCTGCCGCTGCTTGTGGGGACGGACGAGCCGGTCCTTGGTCGTGACGCAGACGACCGCCGGGATTCCGAGACTCGACGCGAACGGTCGCGCGTCGAACTCCGACAGCGCGCGGCCTGCCTCGGTGAGCCAGGCGCCGGAGCCCCGCCGGAACTCCGCCACCAGCCACGGCGCGTAGGGCTCGACCTCAGGGGCGTACTTCACGGCCTCACGGACGATGCGCTCGACCACGACGTCGAAGGTGCCGAAGCGGCGGTTGAGCTCCCACAGGGCGAGGCCTCTCCAGACCAGCCGCTCGTAGGCGGTGCCCCGCCACTCCAGTGCCGTGGCCTGCGAGACGAGCGCTGCGACGAGGTCGGGGTGTCGCTGCGCGAGCAGCAGCGCGATGGGGCCGCCCATCGAATAGCCGAGCACGATCGCACGGTCGATCCCGAGCTCGCGGAGCACCGCGGCGGCGTCGTCGGCGCAGTCCTCGAGCGTGAAGTGCTCCACCGAGCGCAGCCCGCGGCCGTGGCCGCGGTGATCGACGCCGACGACGCGGTAACGCTCGGCCAGCGGCCCGTAGACCGGGAAGAAGTTGAGGTCGGCGCTGGCGGTCCAGCCGTGCAGGAGCAGCACCGTCGGGGCTTCCGGGCGGCCCTCCACCGGCCCGGAGTCGCGGACGAAGACCTCACCGCGGCCCGGGAGCAGCAGCACCTTGCCTGGCGGGGTCGGCGGTGGGAGCGGCGCCCCGACCCGGAGTGTCGGCAGTGCGCTCACGAACCGCTTCGCTTCGAGAACCTCCCGCTGTACGACGGGGCTGCGGCGGTAGGCGATTCCTGCTGCTGCGGCACCGGCCAGCGAGCCGGCGGCGGCGACCGTCGCCCACGTTTTCAGGGAGCTGGGGGTGAGGGAGCTACCGGAGGTCAGATCTGAGGCACGCACGGGCCACTGTTACCCCGAGGAAACCCCGCTCATCCGCCGCGGCCCGCCCCTGCGGGCGACCGTCAGGTGATCTCGAGCAGTTTCTCGCGGACGGCGTAGACCACCGCTTCCATCCGCGAGTGCAGCTGCAGCTTCTCGAGGATGTTGCGGATGTGGTTCTTGACCGTGTTCTCGCTGATGAACAGCTGCTTGGCGATGTCACGGTTGTTGAGGCCCTTGGCGACGAGCTTGAGAACCTCCATCTCGCGGTCGGTGAGCCGGGGGGTGGGCACCTGCTGCCGGTCGTCCGTCTTCTTGATCATCGTCGCGAACTCGGTCAGGAGCTTCGATGCCATCGACGGGCTGATCAGGCTCTGGCCGTTGTGCACGGCACGCACCGCGGAGGCGACCTCCTCGATGGAGATCTCCTTCAGCAGGTAGCCCATTGCCCCTGCCTTGATCGCGTCGTAGAGGTCGGCCTCCTCGTCACTGATCGTGAGCATGATGATCTTCGAACTCGGTACCGCGTCCTTGATGGCCGTGGTCGCGTCGATCCCGCCTCGGCGGGGCATGCGGACGTCCATCAGCACGATGTCCGGTGTCGTCTCAGTGGCCACGGAGATGGCCTCGGCACCGTCACTGGCCTCACCGACGACCTCGATGTCGTCCTCGGACCCGAGCACCATCTGGAGGCCACGGCGGAACAGAGCGTGGTCGTCGACGACGAGTACCCGGATCGGATCCCCCGACCCCGTGGTATCGACGTCCGCCACCTGCTCGCTCACACAATCTCCCGAAGTCGGCCCCTGCGGACTAGTCGAACCGGATCAGCCACGGACCATGAAACCACCTATCGTGGCCAGATCCACACCTCCGAGCAGGTGGTTCGCCCCGGAGTGAGCCCGGAGGGCCGGACAAATGCGGCTAAACGGTCTCGCGGGCCGGTTTACGCCGCAATCAGGTCGGCACCGCCCGGACGTGTTCGCCCGGGCGGCGACGTCAGGCCGTCAGAGGCGACACCGACACCACATGCGCCCTGCCGTTGGCCGAGGCGTCGTGGTGCGGGGCCTGGGCCTGCGAGGTTTGAGCCTGCGAGGTTTGGGTCTGCGACGAGTGGGTCTGCGACGCATCGGTCTGCATGGATTCGGCGTAGTCCGTCTCCAGCCGCAGCACACCGTAGGTGTAGCCCCGACGGCGGTACACGACGCTCGGTAGCCGGGTGGCGGAGTCGCAGTAGAGGAAGAAGTCGTGGCCGACCAGCTCCATGTGGTGCAGCGCCTCGTCCAGTGTCATCGGTGGAGCGTTGTGGACCTTCTCGCGGACGACGAGCGGTCCATCGGCGACCAGCACGTGGCCGAGGTCCTCGGCATCGGGCTGCTCCTCCGCAGGCGTCGGCGACGGGCCGGGGATCGCCGCTTCGGCAGCCGCCGGCTCCCCCGACTCCTGCGACAGGGACGCGCCCTCCGCCAGGTCCGACGTCAGCAGGTCCGGCGCCCGCTCGGCGCCCTTGACCGGGGACTGGCCGTGCAGGTGGCCGTGCTGCCGGGTGTGCCGCCGGTCGGCGGCTCGACGGAGCCGTTCCTCCAGCTTGGCCGCGGCCAGGTCGAGCGCGGCATAGACGTCGCCGGCCGAGGCCTCGGCGCGGATCACCGGCCCGCGGGAGTACACCGTCAGCTCGAGCCGCTCGCAGGCGCCCGCCTGCCGGGGATTGCTCTCGTGGCACACCTCGACGTCGATCCGGAACGCCTTTCCGTCCAGGCGCGCCAGCCGGGAGAGCTTCTCCCGCACGTGCGCTCGGTATCGCTCCGAGACTTCTGAGCGCCGGCCTTTGACGACGATGTCCACGTTGCCTCCTCGTCGGAACCGCCAGCCGCGAAGCTGCGAGTAATGCAGGTGATGGTGCCCGGCGGCGGGGATGGATTCCACCCGATACCCGAGTCGATGGGTGTACGGCTTCGCGGACCGATCACGCTAGACCCCTTCGCCCGCGGTCTCCAGGGGGGTCACCCGCTCGGGCGTGGCGGCGACGACCGCTCCGCCGAGCACCGGCCATCCGGCCTGATCGAGCGCTCGGAACGCTTCTCGGAGGGTTGAGCCGGTGGTGACGATGTCGTCGGTGACGATGCCGGGCCCCGACCCACC
>JAVEDQ010000040.1 GCA_030840885.1 Frankiaceae bacterium | reverse complement strand
GTTCGTGTGCTGGCTGTCGGGCAGCTCCATGGAGCTCAGCCGAAGTGCGGGACCTGGTGGCCCTTCTGCGCGCCGTCGTAGCGCTCCCAGATCTTGTTGATCTCGAACTGCAGGTCGAGCACTCCGGTGTTCGCGATGAAGACCCAGAGGATGAAGGCCAGGATCAGCGAGGACTCGCCGACGCGGGCTGCGCGTTGCGCCTGTTGCACACGGATCCCCAGGCGCCAGGTCGCGAAGCGGAGGTCCGCCGGCTTGGCCGTGGGATGCCCGCCCTGCTGCCGGTAGCCGCTTCGGTCGCCGGCATAGCTGCCCGGGTCGTTGGTGTAGCCGCCCTGCTGCTGGTAGCTGCCCTGCCGGCCGCCGCCGTGCCCGTAGTCGCTCGTTCAGCGTCCCCTCGTCGTTGGAAGGGGTCATCGGAGCAGCTCCGTCCCTCGCCGGGGTGCCCAAACGGGCGCTACGGCCACTCCTTCGACTGATCCCCACTCGCGCGGAGCCAGTCTCGACCGGCGTCGACCCCGTCGTGCAGTGGAGTCCAGCCGGTCGCCACGTCCCGCCGGTGCCGCCAGGGAGAGGCGCCCACGAGCAGGACATGGGCCGGGTGCCGACGGGCCAGGTGGCTGAAGTCGCCGTCGCCGCTCGCGACCACCAGGGGCCGGCGTCAGGGGTATAGGCGGCCGCGAGCTCGAGGCCGGTGCGGCTGCCACCCGGACCTCGCCAGCTGCATCGTCGAGGCGGGCCACGCGACCCTTTCCGAGCCCGCGGCCTGGGCCTTGGAGGGGGTTGGCAGCGTCAGCGGCTGCCCTGACGACCGCTGACGCTGCCGACCTCGAAGGTGCAGTCGTTGCGGGGCGGTGGCGTAGATAAGGACGGGCCCCGGAGCAGATGCTCCGGAGCCCGCCCTCAGGTGCTTGCTGTCAGCTGCGTCGTCCGCCGACGTTCTCCTCCGGCGTGCGCGACTCCTCTTCGTCACCGCGCTCGACGAAGAAGTCCTTCATCGCGCGACCGGCCTTGTCGAGGACGCCGCTCTTGGACTCCACCTCGTAGGAGCTGATGTTGTCCGAGGGGACAGGCGTGAGTTCAATCCGCGGCGGTGCCGGCTTGGGAACCGTCACCTCGACGAACTCACCGCTCGGCAGCTGCCGGATGATGCCGGTCTCGATGCCGTGCTCGACGAGCTCGTGATCGTGGCGCTGCAGCGCCTCGCACAGCCGCTTCGTCGCGAAGTAGGCGATCGGAGGCACCACGAACAGTCCGAGGCGGCCGGCCCACGTCATCGAGTTCAGGGATATGTGGAACGTCGTCGCGATCACGTCGTTCCCACCCGAGATCACCAGCACCACGTAGAAGGCCAGCGAGCCGACGCCCACCCCGGTGCGGATGGGGTTGTCACGCGGCTTGTCCAGGATGTTGTGGTAATCCCGATCCTTGGTCACGAACGCTTCGAGCCACGGATAGACCATCAGCAGCGTGAACACCATGCCGGCGAACACGATGGCGGGCCAGAACAGCGGCGAGATCGTCACGCCGAAGGCGCGGAACTCCCACGGCAGGAACAGTCGGGTGGATCCGTCGAGGAAGCCCACGTACCAGTCCGGCTGCGAGGCCGCAGACACCTGCGACGGGTCGTAAGGCCCGTACATCCAAATCGGGTTGATCTGTGCGAGACCACCGAGCAGGGCACACATGCCGAACACCAGCATGAAGAAGGCACCGGTCTTGGCCGCGAACACCGGGTACATCCGCGAGCCGACCACGTTGTGCTCGGTGCGACCGGGACCCGCGAACTGGGTGTGCTTCTGGTGCCACAAGATGCCCATGTGCGCGCTGATCAGTGCGAGCAGCACACCGGGCACGAGCAGGATGTGGATGACGTAGAGCCGGGGGAGGATCTGCGTCCCCGGGAACTCACCGCCGAACACCAGGAACGCGGCCCAGGTACCGATGACCGGTAGCGACTCCGCGATGGAGTACGCGATGCGCAGCCCGGTGCCCGAGAGCAGGTCGTCGGGCAGCGAGTATCCGGCGAATCCTTCGACGATCGCGAGGATCAGCAGCAGGACGCCGATCAGCCAGTTGATCTCGCGAGGCTTGCGGAAAGCGCCGGTGAAGAAGATGCGGCAGAGGTGCACCACGATGGACGCGACGAACAGCAGCGCGGCCCAGTGGTGGATCTGCCGGAAGACGAGGCCTGCCCGGACGTCGAACGACAGGTGCACAGTCGACGCGTAGGCCTGGGTCATCTGGACACCGTGCAGCGGCGCGTACGAGCCGTTGTAGATCGTCTCCGACATGCTCGGGTCGTAGAAGAAGGTCAGGTAGGTGCCCGTCAGCAACAGGATGACGAAGCTGTAGAGGGCGATCTCCCCGAGCAGGAACGACCAGTGGTCGGGAAAGACCTTGTTCATGCTGCGCCGCAGGAAATTGGCGCTGGCCATACGGTCGTCCAGGCCCTTGGAGACCGATCGTGCCGCCGTGCCGGTCAAGCTGCTCATCCGCGCTCCCAGAAGGATGGTCCTACAGGTTCTGGAAAGTCGCCCCTAGCAACAAAGTACCCCTGTTCGTCGACCTCGATGGGCAACTGAGGCAGAGGTCGCGCGGCCGGCCCGAAGATGGGCCGGGCGTGGTCGAGAACGTCGAACACCGACTGGTGGCACGGGCAGAGCAGGTGGTGTGTCTGCTGCTCGTACAGCGAAACCGGGCATCCGGCATGGGTGCAGATCTTCGAGTACGCGACGTGGTTGTCGAACGTCCAGTCCTCGCGCCCGGGGGCGGGCTTGATCTGCTGGTCCGAGCGCAGCCGGATCAGGATGACGGTCGAGTCGGCCTTGGTCTGCACCTCCGGCTTCTCGTACTCGTCAGTGCTGCCCTCCTTCAACTTTCCGGGGAAGACGGTGAGCAGCGCGCCGCCGGCCAGGTCGCCGAGACGGACCGGGATGCCGTCCTGGGTGACCAGGCGCTTCGGTGGTTCACCCGGCTCGGTCTTCCACGCGGTCTCCTTGAAGTCGGCGTGGCTGCGGCCGGCGAGCTTGCCGAAGTTGAGCACCGGGACGACGGCGATGAGGCCGAGAGCCCCACCGGCGGCGAGCAGGGTGCGCCGCAGCAGCGGACGCTTGGCGAAGCCGAAGTCGTCGAGGCCCTTGACGAAGGTGTCCTGCGTCGCCTCGAGTTCCTCGGGCTTGGAGTGGTGGGGTTCGCGTTCCTGGACGGCTTCCTCGTCGGGCATGAGGCGCTTCGCCCAGTGGATCAGCCCGATGCCCAGGCCGGAGACCGCAAAGGCGAGGGAGACGCCGAGTACCGGCGTGTAGTACTCCTTGTGCGAGTTCCCCGCGAAATTCACGATCACGAAGACGAACGTCGCGATGATCGAGACGACGAACCAGAAGAAGACGACCAGCTCGGAGCGGCGTTCCCGGCGGCGGTCGACGTCCTCGGGCCGCGGGCCCTGGAAGTCGAGGTCGTCCGCGATCCCGCTGCGGCCGACCATCGAGTCGCCCTGCCGACCACGGGCGTGCTCGCCGCG
>JAVEDQ010000039.1 GCA_030840885.1 Frankiaceae bacterium | reverse complement strand
CGGCGTAGGTGTCCACGTACTCCTGGCCGGAGAGCATCATCAGCTCGTACATGATCTCGTCGGTCATGCTCCGCAGCACGAAGCGGTCGTCCTCCAGCCCGGCGTAGCGGGTGAAGTCGAGCGGCTTGCCGATCCGGATGCCGACGCGGCGGATGTTCGGCCGGACCTGGCCGGGCGGCTGCACCTCGAAGGTGCCGATCATGGCGACCGGGATGACCTTCACGTCGGCCTCGAGGGCCATGCGCGCGACGCCGATCTTGCCGCGGTAGAGCCGGCCGTCCGGCGAGCGGGTGCCCTCGGGGTAGATGCCGAGCAGGTTGCCGCCGCTGAGGATCCGGACGCCGGTACGCAGCGCGGCGTCGCTGGCCGCACCCCCGCTCCGGTCGATCGGCACCTGGCCGACGCCGGTGAAGAACAGCTTCTTGAGAAAGCCCTTCACGCCGCCCTCGGTGAAGTAGTCGCTCTTGGCGAGGAAGGTGATGCGACGAGGGGCGAGCAGCGGCAGGAAGATCGAGTCGAGGAACGAGAGGTGGTTGCTCGCCAGGATCGCCGGACCGTCGTCCGGCAGGTTCTCCATCCCCTCCACCCACGGGCGGAACAGCGGGTGGAGGATCGGCGTGAGGAACGCCCGGACCACCCAGTAGAACACCGACACTCCTCGTCTGGCTCGGCCCGCCCGGACACCCGGCCGCGCATCCGTCGGCCTGCCCGGATCAGCTTGCTCCAGACCCCGTCCGACGCCTCATCGGAAGTCCTGACACTAGGAGCGTGCCCGGGCCACGTCCATACGCCACTCGGTGGGTCCCCCCGCATGGGTGTGCTGCGGAGCACGCGAGTAGCCGAGAACGAGAGAGTCGGGCGATCGGCGGGTGCGGTACCCGACGGTCCGTGCGAGCATGGACTTGAACAGCGGAGGTGGGCCGGGTGACGGTTCTGGCGGGCGCAGAGCCTTTCGCGGCCGATGGCGGCCGGATCGGTGCGCTGGTGATCCACGGGTTCACCGGCACGCCGCAGAGCATCCGCGGCTGGGCACAGTCGCTCGCCGACGCGGGGCTCACCGTCTACGCCCCGCGGCTGCCCGGACACGGCACCCGCTGGCAGGACATGACGCGGACGCGGTGGGCCGACTGGTACGGCGAGGTCGAGCGCGCGTTCGCCACGCTGCAGGCCCGCTGCGACCAGGTTTTCGTCTGCGGTCTCTCGATGGGCGGCACGCTCGCGCTGCGGCTCGCCGAGCAGCAGCCCGACGCGGTGGCCGGCGTCGCCGTGGTCAATGCCTCGCTGGGCACCGATCGGGCGGCCGCGAAGATCCTGCCGCTCGCCCAGCTGTTCATCCCCGCCTTTCCCGGCATCGTCGACGACGTCAAGTCCGGCGAGGTGGCCGAGCTCGGCTACGACAAGCTTCCGCTGAAGCCGGCCCACTCGTTGGCCCAGGCGTGGCAGGTCGTCCGCGCCGACCTGCACCGGATCACCGCGCCGATGCTCGTGTTCCGCAGCCGCGTCGACCACGTCGTGCCGCCGGTCAGCGGTCGCTACCTGCTCGAGGGCGCCCGCTCGTCCGACGTCACCGAGCGGATCCTGGAGAACAGCTACCACGTGGCCACCCTCGACGCCGACGCGCCGTCGATCTTCGCCGAGACCGTCGCCTTCGTCCGTGCCCGTGCGGCGGTCGCCCGGTGAGCGTGCGCCGGCGCGGTAACGGGCTGACCGCGGATTCCTACGTGCTGCTGCTCGACGTCGACCCGCGCGTGTCCGACGCCCTGCTCGCCGCACTGGCTACGGCGGGGGTTGCCGCCTACTCGATGCCGGCTCCGGGACGCGCTGCGCCGCCGGTGCCGCCGGTTCCGCCGGTGCAGCCGGCCCGACCGCGCGAGGCGGTGCACGTTGACAGCACCCGCCGGCCCGACGCGCGCCGCGTGCTCGAGGACACGTTGCCGGACCTCACGACCGGTCTGCCCTCGATCGCCGAGGAGGACAGCTTCGCCGCCCTCGTCGCAGCTTTCGACGCCGAACCGACCTCGCGCGACTGGCCCAGTGCGGAGGACGTGGACGCCTCCCCACCGTCGACCTCACCGTTGGCTCCGCCGCCGACCTCTCCGCCGGTTCCGCCGGACGAGTCCTCGGGGCCGCCGCAGCGTCGTCGGACCGACCAGCCTCCCGCGAGCGGCTCGGCGCGTATCGCACCGGTAACGCCTTCCGTGCCTGCGGATGAGCAGGCAGCTCCCGTCGACGAGAACACCCGGCCGGAGGCAGCGGACGCGGCACCCGACCCCGCCGACAAGCCCTCGCTGGAGAAGCCGAACCAAGCTCCGTCAGGGGTGTCGGGCAGCGGAGCGCCGGGCGGTCAGGACGTCACCGACCTGGAGCCCGACGAGGGGTTCGTCCCACCGCCGATCGAGCCGATGCCGCCGTCGCACCCGGTGACCAAGTGGGGCCTGGTCGCGCTCGGCCTCGGCGTCGTCCTGCTGATCTTCCCGACCCTGCTCGGGCTCCGACACACCACAGCCGTCGACGTCGTGGGCGTGCTCTCGATCCTCGGCAGCGTAGGGCTGCTGGTCTCCCGGCTGTCGAGCGATTCCGGCGACGACGACGGACCGGACGACGGCGCCGTCGTCTGAGCGTCGGGCTGACCCGGGGGGCGAACTGACTCAGACGGCGTTCTCGAGCTCCTTGAACTCCGTGTCCGACAGCTCGACGAGCGCGGCCTTCATGTTGTCCTCGAGGTGCGCCACCTTGCTCGTACCCGGGATGGCGAGCACCTGCGGCGAGCGGTGCAGCACCCACGCCAGGGCGAGCTGTGCCGGGCTGACGTCGTGCCGCTTGGCGGCCTCGGTCAGCGGGCTGCCCTCACCGGTGAGCTTGCCGGTCGCGAGCGGGAACCACGGGATGAAGGCGATGCCCTCGTTGGTGCAGTAGTCCAGGACGTCTTCGTGGCCGCGGTCGGAGAGGTTGAACATGTTCTGCACCGAGACGACGTCGACGACCGCGCGGGCCTGCTTCACCTGCTCGACGGAGGTCTCGGAGATCCCGATGTGGCGGATCTTGCCCTCGTCCTGCA
>JAVEDQ010000621.1 GCA_030840885.1 Frankiaceae bacterium | reverse complement strand
CGAACCTGCTGCGCTCTACGCTGCGCGAGTTCCACCCCGCCGCGCTCGAGGCGTTCCCGGAGCTGACCAGCCGTGACGCGCTGGCAGTTCTCGAGCTCGCCTCGACTCCGGAACGCGGCCGTCGGCTGTCCCTGGCGAAAATCACCGCCGCTCTGCGCCGGGGTGGCCGGCAGCGCAATCTTCAGATTCGCGCCGAGCAGGTCCAGACAGCGCTGCGCAGCCCGAAGCTGGAGCAGCCGCCGGTCATCGCGGACGCGTTCGGCGCCTCGGTCCGGGCCTACGTGACCCTGCTGGCCACCACCGTCGCGCAGGTCACCGAGCTGGAAGGCGAGCTGGAAGCGTCTTTTGGCCGGCACCCGGCCGCTGAGATCGTGCTGTCCCAGCCCGGGCTCGGCACCATCCTCGGCGCCCGGGTGCTCGCCGAATTCGGAGACGACCCCGACCGCTACGCCACCGCCAAAGCCCGGAAGAACTACGCCGGCACCTCACCGATCACCCGCGCCTCCGGCACCCGCCGTGTCGTGCTCGCCCGGTTCGCCGTCAACGACCGGCTCCGCGACGCCCTGCACCTACAAGCCTTCACAGCACTGAACGTCTCGCCCGGGGCCCGCGCCTAGTACGACTCCCACCGCGCTGCCGGCGCCGGTCACCACCAGGCGCTGCGCGCCCTGTCCAACCGACTCGTCGGCATCCTTCACGGCTGCCTCCGCCACGGCACCTGCTACGCCGAAGCCACCGCCTGGCCCCACCACCAGCAAACCCAAGATCAACAGGAGGCCGCTTGACACGTTAGGGCCGTGGGATGTCTAGCTACCAAGCGTCCGGAACCGAAGGAATTCCAGAGGTCAGCCGGTCAGAGTCTCGTTCCCAGAGGAGCCGGGGCATCTGGGCCGGCCCGTCCCTGCAAAGGACTCCCGATGTTTCGTGAAATCAGCCCCATGGATCTCGGTCTGAGCCTGCTGGCGTTCGTCATCCTGTTCGGCTACAAGAAGCTGCCGGACGCCACCCGGTCACTGGGTCGCTCGATGCGGATCTTCAAGTCCGAGGTCGAGGGCCTGCACGACGACGCGCCGCAGGCCGAGTCCACGGACGTCAGCGTGATCGCCGCGTCGGCCGTGCCGACGCAGCCGGCGGCCGTTCCCAGCAGCGAGAAGACGTCTCCGGACGGTGACCCGGTCGGGTCGTGTCGGTAGCCCGCGACGCGTCTCGGATCGGAGCGGGCTGATGTCGACCCTGGGAGAAACCCTCGACGAACTCGAGGACCGGGATTTCACCGGTCGAACGCGCGAGCTGCGGATCCTGCGTGAATGGCTGTGCACCTTCCACGAGCTCCCACAGGTGCTTGATGTCACCGGCCCGGCGGGGATCGGAAAGAGTGCTCTGCTCCGGACGTTCCAGCGCGGCGCCCTGCGGGAGGGACGCCCCGTTCTTCGCGTCGATGCCCGGGCGCTGGGGCGCTCGCCGCTCGCGCTGCTGCGCGCGTTAGGCGGCGATGACCTCGATGCCGTCGTGCGTCGTCTGAACGAGCTCCGGCCGCTTCTGGTGTTCGACTCCTTCGACGAAGCCGCCGGACTCGCGAACTACTGCCTGGAGTCTCTCGTCCCCTGCCTGGACACCGACGTGAGGGTTGTGGTCGCCGGCCGTCATCCGATTGCGGAGATCGATCCGGCCGCGCCCTGGGCTCGCCTGATCCGGCCATTGCGGCTGGAGGGCCTGTCCTTCCAGGACAGCCGGACCTACCTTGCTCGACGGGGCGCCACGGATTCCCGGGTCGTCCAGCAGGTCTGGGGGGTGACCCGGGGCTACCCACTGGGCCTGTCCCTGGCCGCGGACGCCGTGGTTCATCTAGGTGTGCGGGACTTCTCGAACGCGTCAGAACGGCGCGTCATCGTGCGGTCACTGGTCGAGACGCTGATGCGCGAGGTAGCCGATCCCGTGGTACGGGAGTTGCTCGACGTGTTCGCTGTCGTGCGCGAGGTCGACGAGACGAGCCTTGCCGTCCTCAGTGGCCGGGCCGACGTCGGTGCAGCCTTCGACCAGGTGTCCCGACTGTCGATCGTCCGACCTGCCCGGCACGGCTTGACCTTGCTGGAACAGGTACGCGTCTTGTTGTCGGACGACCTGCGATGGCGCAGACCGGACCGCCACCGCGAGCTGTGTCGACGGGCATCAGTACTGGTCCGGGAGCGGATCGGCTCCGCCGCCCCATCCGACCGTGAATGGCTGATGGCGGAGCGGCTGCGCCTGCTCGACACAGCTGGGTTCGCTGCGACTGCGCACCCGGACCCGGAGGCGGAGCAGGTCTGGCTGGAGTGCGGAGAAGAGACGGATCATGCCGCCTTTTCGTCCCTTCCGATCAGCTGGCGTTCGGGTACCGGGGTCGAAGATGCCGAAGTGCCCGGTCCCGAGCAACGGGAACACCTGCATGCGTGGATGGCGCTGGACGGCCAGCGGTTGCGCATCGTCCGCAACGAGACCGGCAGCGTGGTGGCCGGCTCGCTCGCTGTGCCGCTGTGCCGTCCGACGATCGCCACGGTGCTGGCCGACCCGACGCTGAGTCCAGCGCTGCGCCGCTACTGGTCCGCGCGTCAGCTGACCGACCTGCCCCGAACGGCCGAGGGAGCGACCGACTTCTACCTGCTCGACCTGCGCTACGCCGCCGAGGCGACAGAGGCTGTCGCGCATGTGTTGTGGCAGGATCTGCTCGCCCTGTTCGCCCGCGGCGGCGTCTACTTCGCGAGGACATCCGGTAACGACGTCGGCGCTGCGTCTCAGCTCCAGGCGGTGGGTTTCCGTCCGCTTCCGGTCGGCGAGCGGACCGACGGTGTGGTCGCGCGGGTGCACGCGTTGGACGTGACGCAGATCGGGCTGATCGCCTGGCAGGACCTCGTGCTCAGTCCGAGACGACCACCGGTCCCGGTCACGTCGACCGAGTTGGTGGCGGAGTTGCGTCTGTTGCTGCCGCAGTGGCAGTACGACGCGGTACTCGCGAGGTCCTCACTGGCCGCGCTCGCCGACATTGCTCCTGACGCATCCGAGGCGGAGGCGGCCGAGGCGGCACGGCGGCTCACCGGGGCCGTCCTGGCTCGGGCCCGAGCCGCGAACCCGGAGAGCTCGCTCGCGTACCAGGCGTTGGAGCTGGCCTATCTGACCCGCATCGGCAGTCACGAGCGGGTGGCCGAACGGCTGGCCGTGTCGCGGTCCACCCTGTACCGGCTTCTGCGCCGGGCGGAGGAGGGCTTGAGCTGCGCCCTCCTCAGTTCCTTGCCTCTAGTCCTCCAGGGCCACCCCCGACCCACTTCATCACCGGGCTCCGTGCGCTGATCCTCGCAGCCGGCGCCGAGGACGGTCGCTCGGGTGGTCAATCGTGAGACACCTCTGACACTGCAACTGACACCTCCGGCCGTCCACCCTTTCTGTTGCGGGTTGAACGACCCGGCCGACCGTGACGCTCGTTCAGCGTGGTGATCGTCGCCGTCTCGCCCCGCGCCACAGCAGAGCGACCCGCCGCCAGGGCGACTGCAGGGTCAGTTTCGGGAGGAGACGCAACATGGACGATGCGCTCGGCAACACCAACTCGGAAGATCAACCGCGAAGCTGGAGCCCGTCGAGGCGGACGATACTTCGCGCCGGCGCGGCCGGTGCGGCCGCGCTCGCCGCGAGCGGGGTCAGCATCCAGCGCAGCCGAGCGGACTCGGCCGACAACAGCGCGTTGCGCGACCGCATCTCCCCGTGCTTCAACGACAGCCCGCTGGGACCGCGCTTCACGCAGCCTCTGCCGATCCCGCCCCCGGCGCCCGCAGTTGCGCAGGCTGGTGTCGATGTCTTCGACATCACGGAGAAGGAAGGCGTGACGCAGATCGTGCCCGGCGTGAACACCCCCATCTGGGGCTACGAAGGAATCACTCCGGGGCCCACCATCCTCGCGCGCAAAGGCCGCCGCGCGCTCATCACCTTCACCAACGGGCTGCGGCCGGGTGCCGAGGACAGCCTCTACGAGAACCCCAACCCGCAGGATCCGCGGACACACCCGTTCATTCCGGAGAGCACCGTCGTGCACCTCCACGGCATCAACGCCACCCACCCGGCGGACGGCTACCCGGAGGAGCGCCGGCGGCCCGGCGAGTCGTTCACCCACGACTACCCGAACAACGAGTACCAGCGCCCGGCCACGCTCTGGTACCACGACCACTCGGTGCACATCACCAGCGACCACGTCTACCGGGGTTTGCAGGGGTTCTACCTGCTGACGGACGAGTTCGAGGACGCCACCGGCCTTCCCGGCACGGCTTCGGCGGACCCGGGACGGGGCTACGGCGTGTTCGACATCCCGCTGGTGTTCAAGGACGCCATGATCGACCCGAAGAACGGCTGGCTGATCTACAACAACTGCTCGCACTTCGGTGCCTTCGGCGACGTCATGACCGTCAACGGCAAGCAGCAGCCCGTGCTCAAGGTGGCGAACCGCAAGTACCGCTTCCGGATGCTCGCCGGCGGCGACTCCCGGCAATGGCTCCTGGCGCTGCGCACCCTCCCCAACGTGAACCGCAGCTCGGATGCCGCGGTCAACGAGCCGTTTTTCCTGATCGGCACCGACCAGGGGCTGCTGTTCACGCCGGCGCAGCTGACCGACCGCGTGCACTTCGCCACGGCGGAGCGGCTCGAGGTCGTTATCGACTTCTCGAAGTACCCGGTCGGCACGCGGCTGGTGATGGTCAACCTGCTCGCCGACCCGAGCGACCAACGGCTGTTCCCGCTGATGGCCTTCGACGTCGACCGCGTGGAACCAGATCCGAGCCGGATCCCGCCCGGCCCGCTCCGCCCGCCGGAGCACCCGGCCGACGCCCAGCCCCCGGTCCAGAAGCGCTTCTTCGAGTTCAACACCCAGCACGGCAACTTCACCATCAACGGGCGGGTCTGGGATCCGGCCCGGGTGGACGACTTCCCGATCCTCAACACGAACGAGGAATGGACCTTGTTCAACTCCGGCGGAGGCTGGGGGCACCCGGTACACATCCACCTCGGTCGCTTCCGCATCACGGACATCCAGGGTCGCGCGCCCCGGCCCGGCGAGCTCCAGGGCTTCAAGGACGTGGTGTGGCTCGGGCCGAACCAGCAGGTCAAGGTCGTCCACCAGTTCTGGAACTTCACCGGCAGGTTCGTCTTCCACTGCCACAACGGCTCCCACGAGGACCACGACATGATGAGCCAGTTCGAGGTCCTGCCGGGCTGAGGGGGTAAGCGACATGGTCGACCTCGAGATCCGATCGGTCACACCGCCGGCAGCCGGGCCCGTCGCCCCTAACCGGTCAAGAGACTGGGAACCGGTGCTGCGTGGCACCGCTGCGCTGGCGTTGACCGCCACGGCTGTGATCACCGTCAGCGCAGTTGGCCGGCGTTACCAGCAGGAGCCGGTCGCCGGGGGTCTGCTCGCCCAGCTGCTCCTCGTGCAGGCAGTGCTGGCGGTGGCCGTCCTGTCTGGCTCGTCGAGGGTGTACCGGCTCACAATTGGCTTCAGCCTGGTCACCGTGGCCGTCTGGGCGATCACCAGGACCATCGGCCGGCCCGACGGGTCATCAACCTGGCATGCTGCGCCGGTTGGGGCGGCGGACCTGGTCGCCAGCCTCCTCGAACTGACGACAGCCGCAGCATTGGTCCCGCTCGTCGCCGCGGCGCCGCGCCGACTACCGCGGCTGGGGCTGCTGTCGTTGGTGGCCATCGCCCTCGCGGGCGCCGCAGCCTATGCGGTCACCGCACCGCCAGCAGACGGGGCCAGTCAGCTCGGTGTCGTCACCGCACCGCACCACGGGACCGATCGGACCGATGCGGTTCTGCCGCCGCCGTCGCCGACCGGTCAGTTCAGCGTCGCCGAGGCCCGCCAGGCGGCGGAATGTTCGCGTCGTATCCAGCCCGTTGCGGCTCGGGAATCTGCCGACCAGACGATCACGGCGCGGGACCTCTGCTTCGATCGGGCCGAGATCGTGCTGCCCGCGAACCGTGACGTCGTCCTGCATCTGGCGAACGCCGAGGCATCGACGGACGCCTCGCGCGTTCACGCCCTGTCGATCTATGCCTTCGACGAACGGCCGGAATGGCGGCATCCCCTTGTGCTGGGCACTCCGGCCGCTCCCGGCACGCGGACCGACGTCCGCTTCCACACACCCGGCCCTGGCTCGTACTTCTTCCAGTGCGACATCCATCGCTCGATGCGTGGGATCGTCACCGTCAGTTGACCGCTGGACGCTGAGAGCCCGCCTCCCTTCCGGCAAGGCGGGCTCTCAGCTGTCAGGTGCGGAACTCCGGTGTGAACGCGCTCGTCCGGCCTCGGTCGGGCAGATGTCGCCACCCGCGGTCTCGTTCGCGGCGACGTCGCCCAGCGCCGGGCGGGCCCGGCTGACCACCACGAGGCCAGCACGCCGAGTGCGGCGGCCAGCACGCTCCCGGTCAACCGCGTGGCGCATTTATCACCGCATGGATATCGACGGGGGACGCCGGGCTTACAACTGAACTAGGTGGGCGACTCACTGCTAGGTG
>JAVEDQ010000620.1 GCA_030840885.1 Frankiaceae bacterium | reverse complement strand
GTTCGTTGCGGGTGGCTGTCGGTGCCGCCCAGCGTCATCCCCAGGAGGACCCATGCCCCTGCTACGCCGCCGCGAGCCCGGCCCGAACATGCGGCACGACCCCCGGCACGGCGGCGCTCCTGAGATGCCGGCCGACCATGGCGCCTACGGCAACGAGGTCCCGCCGGGACTGCTCAGGCCGCGCAACGGTGCCGGCCGCGCGGCCCTCATCTGCGGCGTGCTGGCGTTGATCTGCGCCATCGGCTTCTTCCTGATCATCACGGTGCCGGTCGCCATCCTGCTCGGTCTGGCCGCCGTCGTCCTGGGTGTCATGGGCCGGTCCCGCGTCCGCCGCGGCATCGCCACCAACCGTGGCTCGGCCACGTTCGGCATCCTCACCGGCCTGCTGTCGCTCCTGCTGCTGGCCGGCCTGGCCGTCGGCGGCGTCGCGCTGTTCAACTCGAACAAGACGGACTTCAAGAACTTCAACTCCTGTGCGCAGGATGCCGGTTCGAACCAGGCCAAGCTCCAGAAGTGCACCGCGCAGTTCAAGGACGGCATCACCAAGTAAGCGCACGGACAGGCCCGGTCGCGTCGGCCGGGCCCGTTCTGCTGTCCCAGACCGGCTACCGGTCGGTGAACAGGTGCTCCGGCAGGTCCACGACCCGGCAGCGCAGCCACTCGCCGAGTCCCTTGGCCTGCGGGTCGAAGCGGGTCGACGCGGCGACCCCCTCCCCGAGCAACCCCTCGACGACGACGTTCACGGCCCGCAGCCGGGGCAGCTCGTAGCGGCGCACGGGCAGGTCGCGGGTCTCGGGCAGCAGCTGGCGGATGCGCTCGACGGTCAGTTCGGCGGCGAGCCACCGATAGGCCGCGTCGTCGCGGGCCCAGACGCCGACGTTGGCGTTCCCGCCCTTGTCTCCGCTGCGGGCGCCGAACAAGGTGCCCAACGGAGCGCGGCGCGTCGGCCCGGCCTCCGAGGGCCGGGAGGTCGGTGTCGACTCCGCTGCCGCCTCGGGGGACGGTGGGACCGGCTGCCCCTCCGTCGGCTCGACCAGCTCGACCTCGCCGTCGGCATGCCGGACGCGGGAGGTCGGCGCCGCGATGTAGGCAGGCCAGAAGACGCCGTAGGGGCTGCCCTCCGACGGGGGAGCGGTCACCGAGAAGCCGGGGTAGCTCGCGAGCGCGAGCTCCACCGCAGCCGAGGAGAAGGCCCGCCCGACAGGAGCCGGCTGCGGGTCGCGCACCGAGCAGCGCAGCAGCGCCGACGCGGTCTCTTCGGTATCGGCGTCGGCGTGGTCGGTTCGCACGAGGTCCCACCGGACGTCGCAGGCGGTGGGCTGCAGCGCGTCCTGCACGGCTGCCGCCTTGGCCTCGATGTCGAGTCCGGTGAGGACGAAGGTGACGCTGTTCCGGAACCCGCCGAGGTAGTTGCAGCTGACCTTGGCGGTAGGGGGAGGAGGGCTGCCGACCACGCCGCTGAGCCGGACCCGGTCCGGGCCGTCGTCGTCGAGCACGACCGAGTCGAAGTGCGTCGTCACGTCCGGGCCGAGGTAGGCGGGCTCGGCGATCTCGTAGAGCAGCTGTGCGGTAACGGTGCCGCGGCTGACCAGGCCGCCGGTGCCGGCGTGCTTGGTGATGACGCTCGAGCCGTCCTCGGCCAGTTCGGCCAGCGGGAAGCCGACGTGCGCCAACCCCGGCACCTCGCCGAAGAAGGCGTAGTTGCCACCGGTCGCGTGGGCGCCGCACTCCAGGACGTGACCGGCGGCGACCGCGCCGGCCAGCCTGTTCCAGTCGTCCCTGGCCCACCCGTGGTGCCATGCGGCCGGTCCCGAGACCAGAGCGGCGTCGGTCGTCCGTCCCGTCACGACGACATCGGCGCCGCGCTGCAATGCGGCCGTGATGCCCCAGCCGCCGAGATAGGCGTTCGCGGTGACGGGTGGCCTCGGCGGAGCCGGCTCGAGGGACGCGACCTGGTCGAGCACGTCGTCGCCGGAGACGGCTGCGACCCGCACCGTGAGGCCGAGCCGGTCGGCGAGCGCGGCCACGGCGTCGGCGCACCCGTCGGGGTTGAGCCCGCCGGCGTTGACGACGATCTTCACCTGTCGTTCGACGGCCGTGCCGAGGCACTCCTCGAGCTGGCGGAGGAACGTGCCCGCGAACCCCTTGGCCGGGTCCTTCGCGCGCGCCCGCCAGAGCAGGAGCATGGTCAGCTCGGCGAGGTAGTCACCGGTCAGGACGTCGAGTTCACCGCCCTCCAGCATCTCCCGCATGGCGGAGAGCCGGTCGCCGTAGAACCCGGAGCAGTTGCCGATGCGCAGGGGTGCCGACACGCGCCGACCCTAGCCGAGGAGGCGGCCCAGCCCCTGCGGTTCAGCTTCCCGGTTCAGCGTCCCGGTTCAGGCGCGACGGCGGAGCCAGCCGCGCCGGGGCCCGTGGAGCTGACCGGCGGCGTAGTCGGCGCGCAGACGCGTCATCGCGGCCGTGCGCGGCAGGTCGGAGAGTGCGCGGGCGGGTTGGGCGTGGCTGGGGCAGAACCAGCACAGGCCGGCCGAGAACCCGCCGGTCTCCTCGGGCTGGTGGTCGGCGAACTCGACCAGCGAGTACCCGCCGAACGGCCGGCCTCCGTCCTGCCGGGACTTGCGGCCGCAGAGCTCGCAGCGGGGAGGGAGCACCTACCCAGCGTGCCACCGCATCGCCGAAGGGTCGGGCAACCGGCTGCGGAAAGTCGTCGTGCCGCCTACCGTGCTGGCCGTGGGTGACAACGAGAGCGACGACCCGGCGCTCCCGCCCGCCGCGCCGGCCTACGACTTCCGGACCGGCCGGCCGCTCCAGGGGCCACCTCAGCCCGCGCCGGCCTGGCGGCCGTCGGAGGATGGCGACGAGCTCGGCATCTGGGCGCCGCAGCAACAGGCGGAGCCCTCCTGGGGAGCTCCGGCGCCGCCAGCCGGCCGGCCCCAGCAGCCCGCTTACCAGCAGCCCGCCTACCAGCAGCAGCCCTACCAGCAGCCCGGTTCGTGGGGTCCCACCGCCGATAACCCG
>JAVEDQ010000619.1 GCA_030840885.1 Frankiaceae bacterium | reverse complement strand
GTGCGGGTCATCCGCTCGACCGCGCCGTCCATGAGTGGCATCGAGGACCTGTTCCGCGGCGGCGGCGACCTGCGCACCATGTGGCAGACCGTCGCCGGCCTCACCGCCGGCGCCGGACTGTTCCCCGGCGGCGGCACCGACGACGTCGTCAAGCCGGGTTACGTGACCGTGCTGAGCCCGTCCGGTGACGGGGCGCTCGGCGGCATGCTGTCGGCCGCATCCGCGGTGCGGACGCTCGCCGGACTGACCGCCGTCACCGACCACCCGCGCCTGCTGCAGGTCGACCTGCCGAGCGGCGTGACCGTGCCGGCCGCTGTCGCGACCGTGCTGACCAAGCTCATCGGCACCGCCCGCGACCACGACGTCGCCTTCGGCCTCTCGGCGGAGAGCGCCGCCACGGTCACCGGTGTCGGCGGCAGTGGGGCGCTGCTGTCGACGGTGTTCGGGTTCGCCACGACGAGTCCCGTCGAGGCCGACCTGCTGCGGGACCTGCTCGGTGCCTCCGCCCCCGTGTTGCTGAACCCGCCGGGCGCGGCCGCCCAGCGCGGCGACGAGGCGTGGTGCGTCATGCGCGACCTCGAGGGCCGGCTCGGCCAGGTCCACATCGACACGATCTAGGGCGGTGGCTGAGCCGGTCGCCGCGTGCGGCCGGGTGCGTCGTAGCGTGGCGGCATGTCGCTCGCCGAGAAGAAGGTTCTCATCCTCGCCGCCGACCTGTTCGAGGACATGGAGCTGCTGTATCCGCTGTTCCGCCTCCGTGAGGAACAGGTCGCGGTGACCGTCGCCGGCCTCGACGAATCGCCGGTCTCGGGCAAGAAGGGCTACAGCCCCCTCGAGGTCGACACCGCCGTCGACGGCCTGTCCGCCGAGGATTTCGACGCGCTGGTCATCCCGGGCGGCTTCGCTCCGGACAAGCTCCGCCGCTCCGAGGCGGTGCTCGGCCTCGTCCGGGACTTCGACGCCGCCGGCAAGCCGATCGCCTTCATCTGCCACGCCGGGTGGGTGCCGATCTCTGCCAAGATCCTCTCCGGGCGCCGTGCGACGAGCGTCGGCGCCATCCGCGACGACATGGTCAACGCCGGGGTCGAGTGGACCGACGAGGCCTGCGTCGTCGACGGCAACCTCATCTCCGCCCGGACGCCGGACGACCTCGGGCCCTGGTCGAAGGCCCTGCTCGTAGCGCTGCAGTCCTCCTGAGCCGCTGATGCGCGTCGCCCTCGACGCCACCCCGCTGCTCGGCCAACCCACCGGTGTCGGTCGCTACGTGGCCGGACTGGTCGACGCGCTGACGCGACTGCCGGAGGCTCCCGAGCTGACCCTCGCCGCCTTCACCTGGCGCGGCGCGAAGGAGGTGCCGGCCCCGCCCGGTGTCCGGGTCGCCGGCCGCCGCGTCCCGGCCCGGCTGCTGCAGCAGCTGTGGGGAGCCACCGACTTCCCGCCGGTCGAGTGGCTGACCGGGGCCGCCGACGTCGTGCACGGCACCAACTTCGTGCTGCCGCCGCGGCGCCGTGCCGCCGGGGTCCTCACGGTGCACGACCTCGCCTACCTGCACGACGTCGCGACCGTCACGCCGCAGACGCTGCGCTACCAGCGGCTGGTCCCCCGCGCGATGGCACGCGGGGCGGTGACGGTGACACCCTCACAAGCCACCAAGGACGACCTCGTCGCGACCTACGGTGCCGACCCGTCCCGCATCCACGTCACCCCGCTCGGCATCGACGACGCCTGGTTCGCAGCGGTACCGCCCACCGCCGACCAGCTCGCCGCGCTCGGGGTGCCGCGGCGGTACGTGCTGGCCGTCGGGAACCTGGAACCCCGGAAGAACCTGCCCGACCTCGTCGAGGCGCACCGCCGGCTCACCGGCGCGGATCCGTCCACACCTCCGCTGGTGCTCGTCGGCCCGGCGGGCTGGGGCGAGCCGCGGCGGGCCGGCCCGGAGGTGGTCTTCACGGGCTACCAGCGCGGGGAGACCCTGCGCCAGCTGGTCGCCGGCGCCGCCGTCCTGGCCTTCCCGTCCCGGCGGGAGGGCTTCGGCCTCCCGCCGCTGGAGGCGTTGGCCTGCGGCGTCCCGGTGGTCGCGAGCGACCTGCCCGTCACCCGCGAGGTCCTCGGCGACGCCGCGACCTTCGTCGGGGTCGGTGACGTGGACGCGCTCGCCGGAGCGCTGGCCGTAGCCGTCGACGGAAAGGACGACGAGGACGGCGGCACGACGAGGGCGAGCGCCGCTCGTCGCGACCGAGCCAGGCTGTTCACCTGGAACCGGTGCGCGCGGACGACGCTCGCCGCCTACGTCAGCGCCCTCGAGGGCGAGGGCTGAACCAGGGCGACACAACCGGCGATCCTCAGCGGTCGCGCTGCTCCAACGAGACGATCACGGCCTCGCGCAAAGCGTTCACCTGGTGCACGACGGGGTCGATCTCCCACCCTGTCAGCCGGCGGATCGTCTTCTTCACTATGGCCGCCGAGAAGCGCGCGGAGGTCGCCGGCGGGAGTGTGAGCGGGGGCAGCCGGCGCAGCGCCGCGGTATCGCCCCCGGCCCGGGCGGGGGCGCGGCCCGTTCCGGCTACACCGCCGGAGCCCGCAGCACCGCGGCGGCGGGCGGCCCGGTCGGTCACGGCCGCCTGGACGTCGTCCCGGTCACCCGCGGTCGGCCAGGGCTCCCCCTCGGAGGTGACGGGCACGACCGCGACGCCGGCGGCCGTCCGCATCGCCGCCGCCAGCGAGGAGATGAGCGTGGGTCCCTCGGCGAGCAGGGTCAGCGGAACCGCGCTCGTGGCCGCCTGCTGCGCGAGCCCGCCGACG
>JAVEDQ010000612.1 GCA_030840885.1 Frankiaceae bacterium | reverse complement strand
GACGCTATTCGACGCCTCTGCACGGTGGTCGTAGCACTGAGATGCGATGGCGAACGGCACCCGTTGAGGCCGACAAAGGACATGTACCACCGACCCGAGGAGCCCCCATGAACCGCATCCCCGTCCTTTCCGCGACACTGGCCCTGGCCCTGCTGCCCGTCGGCGGCGCGGTCGCCCTCGCCTCCGTCGACGACCACGGCGTTCACCCCGCCGCACCGACAGTCACCCAGTCGTCCACTGCCTCGCGCCCGAGCCCGACGGCGACGCCGGCTCGGACCGCGAGGCCGTCCGACGACAACGCCCACACCGTCCCGCGCAGCACCCCCCCCAGTACGCCCGCCGCCGTGGTCGGCGACGACTCCAGCGGCCACGGCGGCGCTCGCCCTGCTGTTCGCAGCACGTCGCGCGCCCCCGAGGCCCACGAAGCCGCCGCCGACGACTCCGGCCACCACAGCCGGGCCGCCACCCAGCCTGCGCGGCGCACCGTCACCCGATCCGCGGCGCGCGCTCCCGAGGCCCGCGAGGACAACCCCCACACCGGGGTGCGTGCCCCTGAGGCCGGCGACGATTCGGGCGGCCACGGCGGTCGCACGTCCGGCCGGCACGGCGGAGCCGACGACGGGCCCGGGCACCACTGAGCCGAATCCCCCGCGGACACAGTTTCGTGGGTGACACTGAGGACGTGCGTTCCCCTCCGGACGATCAGGACGTCCGCACCCGCCGGGCCCTGCTCCGCTTCGTCCTCGCCAGCGTGGTCGTCGCGATCGCGGTCGGCGCGGTCGGGGCGGAAGCGGGGCGGCGGGCCGCCCGCATCGAGTCGATCCACAACGCCCGGAACCTCACCGAGACCCTCGCCCACGCCGTCGTCGAGCCCCAGCTCGGCGACGGCCTCTACACCGGCTCGGCCGACGCGATCGCGCGGCTGGATTCCGTCATCCCCGGCCGCGTCACCGACGGCGTCCTCGTCCGCGTGAAGATCTGGACACCGGAGGGACGCATCGTCTACTCCGACGAGCACGCGCTCATCGGCTCGGCCTACCCGCTCGGTGAGGACGAGAAGGACGCCCTCGCGACCGGGCAGGTCGACGCCGGCCTCAGCGACCTCAGCGCTCCGGAGAACCGCTTCGAGCGCGGGCAGGGGCGGATGCTCGAGGTCTACCTCCCCATCCACAATCAGGACGGGCGTCCGCTTCTATTCGAGACGTACTCCCGCTACCACGAGGTGGTGACCGCCCCGGCCGGCTCGGTCTGGCGGACCTTCCTCCCCATCACACTGGGAGCCCTGCTCGTGCTCCAACTCCTGCAACTACCGCTCGTCTGGGGCATGACCCGGCGGCTCGAGCACGGTGTCCAGGAACGTGAGCGCCTCACCCGGGAAGCCGCCGAGGCCTCAGCGACCGAACGGCGGCGCATCGCCGCCGACCTGCACGACAGCGTGGTGCAGGATCTCGCGGCCGTGTCCTACAGCCTTTCCGCTCGTGGCCGCCCTGCGATCGACGTCTCTGCCGCCGCCATCGTCCGCCGGAGCATCCAGTCCCTCCGCACGCTGCTGGTCGAGATCTATCCGGACAGCCTCGAATCCAGCGGCCTGTCGGCCGCTCTCTCCGACCTCGCGGCACCGCTGCGCGGCCACGGGGTCGACGTGCGGATAGCGGTGCCTAACGAGCTCGATCTGCAACGACAGGACACGGAGCTGCTGCACCGCGTCGCGGCCGAGGCGCTGCGTAACGTCGACGCGCACGCCGAGGCGCGGCAGGTTGACGTCATGGTGAATCAGCACGACGGTCTGCTGGAGCTTCGCATCGCCGACGACGGCCGAGGCATCGATCTGTCCCGCAAGGTCGAGAAGGGTCACTTGGGTTTGACATTGCTACACGACCGCGCGACACGCGCCGGAGCGACCCTCACCGTCCAGCCCCGGAGCGACGCCGCCGGCACCGAGCTTCGGCTGCTGCTCCCGTGCAGGTCGGGCGTCCCTGCCGGTGACCGCGGATGATCCGGGTCCTGCTGGTCGACGACCACCAGCTGCTCCGCGACAGCCTGCGGACGCTGCTCGACGGCGAGGCCGACATCGAGGTGGTGGCGACGGCGTCAGACGGGACCGAGGCACTTCCCGCCGCGACGCAGTTCAGCCCGGACGTCGTCCTCATGGACCTGTCCATGCCGAAGATGGGCGGGGTCGAGGCCACCCGCCTGCTCGTCGAACAGCAGCCCGGCGTCCAGGTGGTCGTCCTCACGTCGTTCCCGGACCAGGAGCTCATCTTCGACGCCGTGCAGGCCGGTGCGGTCGGTTACCTGCTCAAGGACGCCGCGCCGGAGGAGGTCGTTCGGGCCGTCCGCAGCGCTGCGGCCGGCGAGTCCCCGCTGGACGGCCGGGTGGCGCGCACGCTGCTCACCCGTGGCCGGTCGTCGACGGAGCCCGCCCTGACCGAACGCGAGCGCGAGGTACTCCGGCTGGTTGCCCGCGGATTGGCGAACAAGCAGATCGCCCGTCATCTCGGCATCGCCGAACGGACCGTCAAGGCTCACCTGACCAGTGCTTTCCAGCGCATCGGGGCGACGGACCGGACGCAGGCGGCGCTATGGGTGGCGCGGCACGGTCTCTGACGACGTCGCCCGTGCGGCGGGATGACGTTCCGTCACAGCGGGCAGAGAATGCGCTATGCCCGCTGTGACCGTTCCTGACCTGACCGTGCTCCCCCGCCTCGCACCGCCGGCCCCCGACGCGATGCAGCGACCGGTCCGCGCGGTCCACACCGCGCCCCGCGGGTTCGAGGGCGAGGGGTTCCCGGTGCGCCGGGCCTTCGCCGGCGCCGAGCTCTCCGAGCTGGATCCCTTCATCCACCTCGACCAGATGGGCGAGGTCGAGTACGGGCCGGGCGAGCCGAAGGGCACCCCGTGGCATCCGCACCGGGGCTTCGAGACCGTCACGTACATGATGGACGGGGTGCTGCGGCACAACGACTCGCTCGGCGGCGGTGGTGTCATCACCGACGGTGACACCCAGTGGATGACCGCGGGGCAGGGCATCCTGCACATCGAGACCCCACCCGAGGAGCTCGTCGTCAGCGGCGGTCTGTTCCACGGGCTGCAGCTGTGGGTGAACCTCCCGCAGGCCCAGAAGTGGGTCGATCCCCGCTACCAGGACCTCCGCGGCGACGACGTCGGCCTGCTCTCCTCCGACGACGGCGGCGCGCTCGTGCGCCTCATCGCGGGTGATCTGCCGGGTCAGGCCGCGACCGGCGTCCGGGGGCCCGGCTCGACGTACACGCCGATCGTCATGCTCCACGCGAGCCTCAGCCCCGGCGCCCAGCTGGACCTGCCGTGGGACCCGTCGTTCAACGCGCTGGTCTACGTGCTGAGTGGGGACGGCACGGTGGGCACCGACCGGCGCCCGGTGCGGACCGGTCAGCTCGCCGTCTTCGGACCAGGTGACGCGGTGACCGCCGCTGCCGCAACGAAGCAGGACAGCCGGCATCCGCAACTGGAACTGCTCCTGCTGGGTGGCCTGCCGATCCGGGAGCCGGTCGCCTGGATGGGTCCGTTCGTGATGAACACCCGCGAGGAGATCCAACAGGCATTCGAGGACTTCGAGGCCGGCCGCCTCGGCTCGGTGCCCGCGGTCCACAACGCTCCGACCGACCTGCTGGTCACCGAGACCGATTCGCCGCTGGACTGACCAACCATAGGAGCATCCCGACGCCGGACTGATCGCCTTCTCGCCGGGTAGTCCGGGCAGGTGACGCCCCCGGTCGATGCCCGCCGCTGGTGGCAGGAACGCCCCCACCGGCCCGGCGACCCCGGTGCCGTCGCGGATGCCTTCACCGACGCGGTGCGGCTCGGGCTGACCGACCTCCCGCTGCCCGGCGGTGGTCGCACCCGTGAGCGATGGGCATCGCTGGCCTGGTGGGGCGGCACCGACCTCTCGCTCGCCCGGTTGGTCGAAGGCCACACCGACGCGGTCGCGATCCTCGCCGAGCTCGCCGCGCCGGCACTGCCACGGCTATTACCACCTGGTGCGACCAGCGCCGTCTGGGCGGCCGAGCCGCCCGGCTCCGGTGTCGTCGCCCGACGGACCGGCGACGGCTGGGAGTTGTCGGGCACGAAATCCTGGTGCTCCGGCGCCTCGCTCTGCGCGACGGGGCTGCTGACCGTCGCCGCCGACGACGGCGCCCGCCTGTTTCTGGCCGACCTGTCCGCTCCCGGCGTGACCCGGCCGGAGCCCAGTTGGGTCGGCGTCGGTATGCCCGCGAGCGACACTCAAGCCGTCCGCTTCGACGCGACGCCGGCGGAACCGGTCGGCGGCGTCGGCGCGTACCTCGACCGGCCCGGATTCTGGATCGGCGGCATCGGCGTCGCCGCGGTGTGGCACGGTGGCGCCGCCGCCGTCGCCCGTCGCCTGCGCGAGGCCGCCGCGACCGGACGGCTCGGCCCGCACGCCGCCGCCCACCTGGGCCGGGTGCGGGTGCTGCTCGACGGTTGCTCGGCACTGCTGGAGTCGGCGGCGATGCGCGTCGACGCCCGCCCCGCGGCCGATCACGAGACCCTCGCGCTCACGGTGCGTTCTGCCGTGGCCGACGCCGCCTCGGAGATCGCCGACCGGGTCGGCCGGGCGCTCGGTCCGGCACCGCTCGCGACCGATCGGGAGCACGCGCAACGTGTCGCCGACCTGACCGTCTACCTGCGCCAGCACCACGCCGAGCGCGACCTCGCCCGGCTCGGCGAGCTCGACGGCGCCGGCATCGCCGCGGCTCGCCGGTGAACGCGCTCGACGGTTCGGGGACGCCCGAGAGTGTCTGGAGCGCGTGGCCGGCTACTTCGTCCTGGCCGGAGCTGGACCTCACCGATCCCCCGTCGCGGGTGGTCGTCGTCGCCCCGCATCCCGATGACGAGGTCCTCGGCGTCGGAGGGCTCCTCCGCCGGCTGACTGACCGGGGCGTGTCGGCACTGATCGTCGCCGTGACCGACGGCGAAGCCTCACACCCCGGCTCACCGACGCTGACGCCGGAGCAGCTGCGGGACCGCCGTGCCGACGAACGGTCCGACGCACTCGACCTGCTTTGCATCACCGCTGAGGTGCAGCGCCTCCGGCTGCCCGACGGCGGGGTGGCCGATCGCGAGTCCGAGCTCGAGGCATCGTTGCGCGCCGTGCTGCGGTCCGACGACTGGTGC
>JAVEDQ010000628.1 GCA_030840885.1 Frankiaceae bacterium | reverse complement strand
ACGCAAGCATCACAAGCCGGAGGAGATTGTCGTGCGCCGTGTCGGCGCGATCGAAGGAGTGAAGGTCATGCCATCTGGCCCGACTTGAACACCGATAGCGGGGTCGTTGGGGCCGGAGACTTGGTTCTGCTGGAGTTTTCGGCCGTGCGCGGCTGACCCATCCAGAAATGTAGTGCCACGTCCAAGTGTATTTTTTCCTTCCTGATCATACTATTCTGCGTCTATCGTGGTGCTCTGGAGTGGGCACCGTGTTCTTCCGCATCAAGCAGTCCGGGCCGCGCAGCTACCTGCAGATCGTCGCGAACCGGCGCGAGGGCGGCGCGGTGCGGCAGAACGTCATCGCCACGCTCGGCCGCGCCGATGAGCTCACGGCGAGCGGCGGCTTGGCCGCACTGCTCGCCTCCGGGGCGCGTCACTGCGAGCAGGTTCTGCTGCTCTCTGCCCTGCAGGCCGACCTTGAGGGGCCGCGCGTCCTGGCCAAACGCATCGGGGCGCCCCTGCTGTTCGGGCGGCTATGGGAGGAGACCGGCTGTCGGGCGGTGGTCGAGGATCTGCTGGCCGAGCGCCTGTTCGAGTTCCCCGTCGAGCGCGCCGTGTTCGCCACCGTGCTGCACCGGATCATGGTCTCAGGCTCGGACCGCGCCTGCGAACGCTGGATGGCCGACTACGACATTCCCGGCGTGGACGGCCTGGCCCTGCACCACCTCTACCGCGCCATGGCCTGGCTGGGCGAGGAACTCCCCGCCGCGCAGCAGGCCGGCGCCACACCCTTTGCCCCCCGCACGGTCAAGGATCTGATCGAGGAGCGGCTGTTCGCCCGCCGGCGCGACCTGTTCAGTGAACTCTCGGTCGTGTTCATGGACACCACCTCGCTCAGCTTCGACGGTGAGGGTGGGGAGACGTTGGGCGAGCGGGGCTACTCCAAGGACCACCGCCCCGAGCTGATGCAGATGATCCTGGCGGTGGTGATCGACGCGGCTGGCCGCCCGATCTGCTCGGAGATGTGGCCCGGCAACACCGCCGATGTCAGCGTGCTGGTGCCGGTCATCGACCGCCTGCACAGCCGCTTCGGCATCGGCCGGGTCTGCGTCGTTGCCGACCGCGGCATGATCTCTGCTGCCACCATCGCCGCCCTGGAGCAGCGCGGGCTCGAATACATCCTCGGCGTGCGCGAGCGCACGGACAGCCTGGTCCGCGGCGTCGTGCTCGAGAGCACGCGGCCCTTCATCCCGCTCTGTGTCACACGCGCCGACGGCGGGGAAACCCAGCTCTTCGTCAAGGAGGTCACCGTCGAGCGTCGACGCTACATCGTGTGCCGCAACGAGGCCGAGGCGCAGAAGGACGCCGCCGACCGCCAGGCCATTGTGGAAGCGTTGGATCAGCAGCTCAAGCGCGGCGACAAGGCGCTGGTCGGCAACTCCGCCTACCGGCGCTATCTGCGCACCACCGGCCAGACGCGGGCCTTCGAGATCGATCCTGGCAAGCTCGCCGACGAGGCGCGCTTCGACGGCCTTTTCGTGCTGCGCACCAACGCTCGCATCACCCCGCTGCAGGCGGTCCTGCGCTACCGCGACCTGCTGCAGGTCGAGCAGATCTTCCGCACCGCCAAGGCGCTGATGCGTACCCGCCCGATCTATCATTCTTCCGACGCCGCCATCCGTGGCCACGTGTTCTGCTCCTTTCTCGCGCTCGTGCTGCGCAAGGAACTGGACGAGCGCTGCCGCCGTGCCGGCCTGCGCCCGGAATGGGGGGACGTGTTGCGCGGCCTCGACCGGCTGCAGCAGGCAACCATCGAACAGGGTGGCAAGACCTGGAGCGTGCGCACCGGGGCCGACGGCTGTGCCTGTGCCGTGCTGAAGGCTGTCGGCGTGGCCCCGCCACCTCGGGTCCAGGCAACCCCGCCGCCAATCAGCACCGAGCCACCTACCCCACCGAAACGCCGCAGCAGACCGCAGCGTGGTGCCACGCGGCCCTGAACTCCTTGAATTTCGCCCTGAACTCAGCTGCTTAGCAAAACTCGGTGTTTAAGTTGGGCCGAGGGCCTGGCCGACATACCCACGGCGGACGCGCTGCGCACGGTCTGCGAGCTGGACGTGTCCGCCCTGGAGGTGGACCCGCCGCGCGGGTTCGGGCGGGACTGAAGGCACCGGGTCCCCTAATGCAACGCCTCGGTTATCCCCGGATACCACACGTCACAAGCTTCATAGATCGAGCCATCATGGTTGGGGCAATCGCGGGAGAGGATGAGGCAAAGCACGGGCAGGGTGACGTCGCCACATTCAGCGAGCAGCCGGGCAGTGCTGAGCATGCCCCATCGAGGACAACGCCCACACGCTACCTCTAGCGTAGGGGTAGAGGCCGCAATGGTGCCTAGGGATGCCGTGGACATGAATAATCGCGCTCCCGCTGGCCGGCTCCCGGGCGAGTTCTGGCGCGGGTCATGCTGCACTGCGTGTGTGTGCGTTTATAGAAACTATCCCGCTACTCAGCCTGGCCGGCGGATTGAGCGGGATTGACGCCGACGCTGTGCACGCTGGGCGGTCATGTCCTTTGGGTGATCTGCAACGCCTGTCAGCACGCCGTCGAGGCTGATCAGATGGCGCTGATTGCTGCCGGTCGGGGTGACGTGCCAGTGATTGAGCTGCGGTTTCGGTGCCGCGC
>JAVEDQ010000024.1 GCA_030840885.1 Frankiaceae bacterium | reverse complement strand
GAGGAGAAGGAGAAGGGCCACCAGGGCACCTGAGCGGTAGCTCAACCTGCTTGGTCGGCCCGCCGTCCGTCTGGACGGCGGGCCGATCTGTTGCTAGCCGGGTCCCTCGCGAACTCCGTCGGTGGCCCAGAACGGGACGCGCGGCGACCGGGCTGCGCGGGTCAATGGGTTTGGTGGTGATGGACCGAGCCGCGGACCGGAGCGGTACCAGTTGGGCGCAGGCGCGGCTGCGGATTGCTATCAGTTGGTGCGAGGCGCACTCTCTTGGGACCAGCCTCCCGAGGAGGCGTCCATGCATGGTCAACATCGTGCTATCGCAGTTCCAGTCCCGCCGGAGCCCGTGGGCCGGTGGCGGACGGGTTCTGGCATCGAAGGTGCGCTCAGCCCTGACGTGCCAGTAATTCCGCCGCAAGGCCGACGCAGAATGCCCGCGACTACTACTCCGCGTGCCGAGCCTATTGCTACTGCTGCCTCGAGTGCGAAGCACCGTCGGCTCCCGCAAGGCGACTGGCGAGTAGGGCTCACAATTCTAGTTCTTTTTGCCGTTTTCACCGTGCTGATCTGGGTGGGTCTCCGGGCCATACCCGGCGACAGCGCCACACCAGCGAGGTTGCCCGTGCCGGCGTCTGAAGGCGCTCCCTTGATGCCGCGCTAGTAGCGCTTGCTACCGGAGACGCAAGACGAAGGCTCACGCGGCATCGGGTGTTGCGCGCTCAGAACCGCGCGCAACGTCAACCACCGCGAGTAGGTACGCCTGCGACAGCGAGAGGTTGCCTGAGGCGATGGGAATTCAGCCGGGCGTAATCTGGTAGGCGATATTCTCCGACACGTCCGTATTCACCCACGCGCTGCTGGCCGGGAAATGCAGGAACCGCCACGGCTCCCCGGGAGTGAGCGCCACTGCCCGGGGCGGCGCACCCGGGCGGACCCCGAGACTGACCCGCGCATCGCTCAAATCCTCCGACTTGGACCCCGCGGGTCGTTCTCCGACTCCGATGGTCAGCAGTACGTCCTGACCTGGTGATGGGAGTGGTAGCTCGCCTACGGGGCCGACCTCGAGGTCCTTTCGATACACCTGCCCGGGGCGGCTCGCGCAGGTCAATTCTGTTCGCCATTTCTCTCGACCCCAGTTGACGTAGCCGGTGAGGCAGCTGCCCGGCTTCGAGGTCCATCCCTCCACCGTTACGCGGAGTCGGCTGCCACCGACGACCGAGAGCGGCGCGAACGCACCCGCTCCCCGCGCTCCGAACACGTCGGAAGCAGATGTCTGGCTCGGTCGCAGGACGTAGAGGGCGCGACCGCCGGACTCGTCGGGCAGGTGGTTGTCGCCAGCGGCTCTGCTGGCGGCGAACAGCACCGGATTGCGCAACCGCGGGTCGTTGTCCAGGTAGGGCTGGGACACCCCGACGTACCGGCTGCCGTATGGCATCTGCACGAGAACGACAGCCGGCGTCCTCAGCTGCGCCCGCGGCGGGATCAGGGCAAGCAACCGGTCCTGGTTCCGCCGCTTCTCGGCGTGGAACTGCTGCAACGGCTTCATGTTCAGGGTCGTCAGGACCACCGCCACCGCGGCGACCGCGGCCAGCGCCGGAATGGCCGTTCTACGCGGCACGGCGTCGGCGATGGCCACGAGCCCCTGCGCCGCGAGCATCGCCAGCGGCACGAACGCCGTCGTGTAGTAGAAGGGCCCGATGACCTGCCCGATGCCTTGGCTCGTGATGTAGCTGCCCCAGAAGAAGAAGTAGCAGGCTGGGAAGGCCAGCACCACAGCGAGCAGGAACAGCGTCTCGAGCCGACGCCGGACGAGCACCGCGCCGAGGATGGCGAGCAGCGCCAGCAGGAGCCCGCCCGCACTCCACTTGGGGACGAGGGCCAGGTTGTGCGCCGTGGCCAGGACGGCGCGGCGCCCGTGATAAGGGGTCAGCGGGTCGCCGGGCATGATCCGGCGGAGCCCGAAGCCGAAGGTGTCGAGCGGCTCCACCGCCGGCAACGGCATCCGGACCGGCGAGCCGGTCACGGCGGCGTTGTAGGCCAGCAGGAGGACGACCAACGGCAGCGCCCCGACGGCAGACCAACCGACGGCCCGCGCCAGTCGACGCGCCTCATGCCGGAACCGCCCCGCAAGAAGCAGCACGAGCGGCAAGCCGGCCACGAACACGTCGAAGGTCCGGGTCAACAACGCGGCGCCGAACAGCACGCCCGCCACGACGGACCAACGTCGCCGTCCGGTCGACAACCTCATCAGGAGGGTGGCCACCCCCGTGAAGATCAGCGCCGAGCTCAGTGTGTAGGAGAGGTACAACGCAGACTGAACGATCGCGATCGGCGACAGGGCGACCAACCCGGCCGCGAGCAGGGCGGTACGCCGCGAACCGAGCAACTGCAACCCGGCGGCATAGGTGCTCACGACCCAGCCGCCAGCGATGATCCCTAGCGCCGGCACCGCGGTCCCGAACAGCGCCAGGGACACCGCAAGCACGGAAGGGTAACCGGGCAGGTACTTGGTGAAGAGCCGTCCGTGGTACTCGCCCGTCAACCACGGGCGGAAAAACTCTCCGTGAGCCGCCGCCGGAAGGGTCAGGTGTCCTTCCGCCAGGTTCCGCGCCTGCAGGAGGTAGGCGCTTGGTCGGCGTCGGTCGAGTAGTGCCGGAAGAAGACGACGTGGACCAGTACGGCCAGACCGGCGGACAGCGCGACGAGCAGCACGAGCGGCGTCAGGCGCATGAGCGCCTCACGTCGGCGCTCGGCCATCAACAGCGACACCCTCGTTCCCCCGCGGTATCGGCCCAGCCAGAGATGCGGGGAGCGCTCGCGTGCTGGTGCAGGAGGTGCTCGACGACTATGCCAGGCGCAGGTTCAGCCGAATCCGAAGCAGGAGCGGCGTTACGACGTTTCGGAGCTCGGATTCGACGTCGACAAGGGCCGCGACCGAGGCGTCCGCAAGCGCGTCGTCGGTGCGTAGCGTCACGACGAACCCCCGAAAGCCATGAGATACCGAGTAGCCGGTGACTGTATGTAGCGCAACGCAGCGTGACAAACCGGGTGGCACAAGCGGTGGACAACAGCAGCGCGGGGAGCGATGAAGGCCTAGCGCTGCAGCGGACCTGCGCCGGCCATGGAGTCGTGCAGCTACCGGGCGGCAGCGTGGTCGGCGATGGTCGGCAGCACCCCGGCCAGCGTCCAGTCGCCGTAGGCCGAAAGCGCCCGACAAGGTGACCTGCGATCCACCGGGCCTCACAGCCCGGCGGTCAGCTCTCGGGCAGAGGCCTCGGCGGTGGCGTCGATGGTGACGTCGCCGACGCCGAGCCACGAGATGCCGGGTAGCGCGACCCGGCGGTGACCGGTGACGACCACGGTGTCGCCGCCGCGGACGCTCGCCGCGAGTACGCCCTCGGGGTAGCTCGACGCCTGATAGCGGCCAACCGCCGAGCGGACCGCGCCCAGCGGCAGCGCGTTGCCGGACACGCCCTGCCGGTAGACCTGGCCGGTGTCGACGGCTTGCGCCGCACTGAGCGACGCGCCGTCGCAGGCCGACGCGAGCCCGCGGCGGGCCAGGAACAGCGCTGAGGCGTCGGCGACCACGAAGACCAGCGCGATCAGCACCACCGCGTAGCCCAGCGTCAGCACGAGGATGCTGCCCTCGTCGTCGGCGTCCTGATCGTTCATCGCGGTCGCCGGTAGGTGTCGACCGCGACCGTGTAGCGACCCCGCACCGGGATGCCGGCACCGGCCACGGGCAGCGTGGCCACGGTTCGGACGCAGACGGTGAAGCGCGCACCGGGCCGCAGCGTCGCGGCGCCGTCAGCAGTCGAACCGCGGCAATCCGCACCCTCCGGCGCAAAGTGCACCGACGTCCGGTCCTTCACGCCTTGGTCGCGTAGCGCGAGGCGAGCGGCATAGTCCGCCCGCTGCTGCCCCACGCCCTCGGACGGGGCGGTGCTGTACGCGCGTCCAGCCTCACGGGCCGCCTGCGTCACCGCGAACGCGGCCCGCTGCACCGCGAACACCGAAAGCAGCAGGTAGAGCAACGGCAGCAGGAGCAGCAGGCTGACGCCGACGAACTCGATCGTCGCCGTGCCGTCGTCGGTTCCGGTGTCAGAATCGGCCTCGTCCTGGGTCACGTCGTCTCCCGCACCGCGTGACCGGTCACCGACATCCGCAGCTCGGGTCCCAACGGCACCAACGACAGCCGTAGCGCACCGGCGCAGGTGACCGCGACCTGCGGCACTCCCCCGCCCCCGGTCTCCGGCCGACCGGCGCACGCGATGCCCCGCGCCGCGCCCGGCACACTGCGCCGCAGCAACGCATCGGCGTACGCACCACCGGCGGCGGGCGCACGGCCCAGGTTCGCCCCGTGGCGCGCCCCCTCGGCGGCATCGGCCGACAGCACGTTGCGGGTGTGCAGCACGAGGGCGAGCTGCACGATGCCAAGGACGAGCAGTAGCAGGAGCCCGCCGACGAGCACGAACTCGACAACGGCAGCACCAGTGTCGTCCCCGGCCGTCCGATGCCGCAGCGAGCGAAGGCTCACCCGTTGACGGAGCTGATCGCCCGGTTGAACGCCGACGTCAGCTTCGGACCCGCGACCGCCATCAGCGCGACCACGAGCGCTGCGGTCATGACGGTGACGAGCACCCAGCCGGGCACGTCGCCGCGCTCGCGGTCGTCACCGGACCGCGCGCGGGCAGCGACCCGCCCGGGCAGGTCGTAGAGGGCGGACAACAGCAAGAGGAACGGCATGCGTCTCCAATTCGGGTGCACGGGCTAACCGGTGAACGTGAGGCTGGCGAGGGCGGGATATGCCGCGAACAGGACAGTCACCGGCAGGACGCAGAAGACGACGGGCACCATCATCGCGATCTCCTTGCGGCCGCCGGCCTCGAGTAACGCCTGCTTGCCGGACTCGCGGACGTCGGATGCCTGGGCACGTAAAACGTCGGCTAGCGGAGTGCCGCGTTCGACGGCGATGGCGAGCCCGTCGACGAAGCGGGAGATCGGGGCGACCCGGGTGCGCACCGCGAGTTGCTCGAGTGCGGGGACCAGGGGCGTCCCGGCGCGGGTGTCGGCCAAGGCGCGCTGCAGCTCCCCTGCCAGTTCGCCTGCGCTGGTGCGGGTCACCCGTTCGAGGGCGTTGCGTGGCGACTCCCCTGCCCCGACGGCGAGGGCGAGCAGCTCAGCGACGGCCGGGAACTCGGCGATAAGCGCGGTCTCACGACTTCGGATGGCCCGCGTCAGCTCGGCATCGATAAGGAGCACTCCCCCGACCGCGCCGACCACGACCAGCGCTGCGCCGGTGACCGGCGATGGGCCGATCCCGAACGTCAGTCGGAGCGCGAGCAGCGCCGCGCCGGCCAGCGCCCCGAGCAGGGCGGCGAGCAGCTGCCGCGAACGAAACTGCTCACGGCTACGCCGGCCGCCCGCCTGGGCGAGCCGGCGGTCCAGCGCCTCCCGGCCACCGAGGAAGCGGTCGAGTCGCGCAACCACGTCCACAGCGAGCGGACGGAGCAGGGTCGACCCCGGACGATCGGTGATCGGCCGGGCGGCCTCGAAGTTGGTGGGCACATCGCGGAGGAACGGGGCGATGCGGTCGGCCAGCGTCACCCGCCGCGCGATCGGGGTGCGCGCCAGGGTGTAGACGAGCGCGCTGCCACCCACCAGCCCGAGCAGTGCGCCCGTCGCGGCCGGGCTCACGCGGCGACCTGCTCGCGCTCGTTCGTCCCGGTCGGCCCGCGCAGCACCCGCGGCTCGGTGGGGAGGCGACCGACCTGCTTCATCACGATGTAGGCGACGAGCGACAGGGCGCCGCCTCCGGCCAGGACGGCGACGCCGACCGGCGAGTCGTAGACCTGCACCGCGCTGCCTCGCAGCGCGAGCAGGGGCAGCACCGCCCATGGCGCTCCGAGTGCGAGCCGGGCACCGTTGACCGTCCAGCTCTGCCGGGCCTCGAGCTCGGCGCGGGTTCGGGCGTCGTCGCGGAGGAACTGGGAGAGCGTGCGCAGCAGGCGCCCGAGGTCTGTCCCACCGACCTCGCGAGTGAGCCGCAGCGCTTCAACGAGCCGGTCGGCGACAGGGTCGGCCAGCTCATCGGCGAGCCGGTCCAGGCAGCGCCCGAAGGAACCTGTCGCGCGGTAGTCGGAGGCGAATCGGGCGAAGGCGGGGCGGAGCGACTCGGGCCCGCGCTCGGCCAGGGCCGCGAGCGCTTCGGGCAGGGAAAGCCCCGCACGGACGGCGCTGGCGAGGTCGTCGACGACGTGCGGCCATAGCTCGCGACGCTCCTCTCGAAGCCGTGCGATGCGCTGCGTGACGAGGGCGCGCGGGCCGAGGGCGGCGAAGACCCCGAAGGCGACGCCAAGCGCGAGGGTGGCGCTGACGACGAACACGACGACGCCGCCCGCCACCCCGGCGCCGATGCTGAGCAACCAGAACTGCACCGGTGCCAGGTCGACGAACCCGGCGGTGTCCAGCCGTGCCCGGGTGGCTCGCCGTGGCGACCACCGCGCCCGACGCTCCTGCTGGGGGCGTCCGCTCGTGACGATAAGGAACAGGCCGGTGCCGAGGAGTAGACCGAGGAAGACGCCCATCAGCGCTCGCCTCGCCCGGGTTGCCCGCCGAGGAGCGCGGCGAGGTCGTGCCCGGCCCAGGCGTAGCGCTCGACGTGTGGCGGGTAGCCGTCGGCGCGGGTGAGCCGGCCGCTCGGATCGGTGGCGAACAGCTGCGCCACCTCGACGACGCCGTTCTCGGCCCGGCCGGGCAGCGCGACGATCTCGCGCACCCGCCGCCGCCCCTCGCCGTCCTTGATCAGGTGGACGACGAGATCGACCGAGCTCGCGACGGTGGGGACGACGAAGTGGTGCGCGACATT
>JAVEDQ010000386.1 GCA_030840885.1 Frankiaceae bacterium | reverse complement strand
ACGTCGTGGGCCCGCGCTACCGCGACGAGGCCGTCGCCACGCTGGAGAAGCGGGGCTACGTCGGCTTCGGCGACGGCATCGAGGTCGAGGAGATCACGACCCCCGCCGACTGGCGGGCCCGCGGTATGGAACGGGGCGCTCCGTTCGCCGCAGCGCACTCGTTCCTGCAGACCGGTCCGTTCCGGCCGGCGAACCTCGCCGAAGGCTTCGAGAACGTGGTCTTCGCCGGCTCCGGCACCGTCCCGGGTGTGGGCGTCCCGATGGTGCTGCTCTCGGGCCGGTTGGCCGCAGAGCGCATCGTCGGCAAGGACCGCACCTACCGCAGCCGGGCCTGGCCCGCCGCCTGAGGCTGCGGGGCTCCCGGGAGGCTGTTCACCTGCTCACAGCTAACGTGCAGCTTCGCCTGCCAGACTCGTGACGCATGAGCGCAGACGACTCCGACGCCGCCGTTCTCGAGCGCGTCCTTGCCGAGGTCGGCCGTGTCGTCGTCGGTCAGGAGCGAATGGTCGAGCGGGTGCTCGTCTCCCTGCTCGCCCGCGGCCACTGCCTGCTCGAGGGGGTGCCCGGCGTCGCGAAGACGCTCGCTGTCTCCACGGTCGCGAAGGCGGTCGGGGGCAGCTTCGCCCGGCTGCAGTTCACCCCTGACCTGGTACCGAGCGACGTCGTCGGCACCCGCGTCTACCGGATGGGCCGCGAGGAGTTCGACGTGGAACTCGGTCCGGTCTTCGCGAACTTCATCCTCGCCGACGAGATCAACCGGGCCCCGGCGAAGGTGCAGTCGGCCTTGCTCGAGGTGATGGCGGAGCGGCAGGTCAGCCTGGGCGGGACCACCTACCCGCTACCGCAGCCGTTCCTCGTGCTCGCCACCCAGAACCCCATCGAGTCCGAGGGCGTCTATCCGCTGCCCGAGGCGCAGCGCGACCGCTTCCTCATGAAGGTCGGCGTCGGGTACCCCAGCGCGGCCGAGGAACTCGAGATCGTGCGCCGGATGGGGACCCGGCCGCCGACAGCGGAGCAGGTGCTGGACAGCGGGGATCTGCTGCGGCTCCAGGAGTCCGCCGACAACGTCTTCGTCCACCACGCCGTCGCCGACTACGCCGTGCGGCTCGTGCTCGCCACCCGCGACCCGGCCGCGCACGGCGTGCCGTCGATGGCCGGTGCCCTCGCCTATGGCGCCTCCCCCCGCGCCAGCCTCGGGCTCGTCGCCGCCGGCCGCGCGCTGGCCCTGATCCACGGCCGCGACTACGTGCTGCCCGACGACATCGCGTCCGTCGCGCCCGAGGTCCTGCCGCACCGGCTCGTGCTGTCCTACGACGCGCTGGCCGACGGACTCCCGCCGGAGCAGGTGGCGAGCGAGATCCTCCGGGCCGTGCCGCCGCCCGCCGTGGTCCCGAACGGCTCCACGCCGAGCAGCGGCGGTGCCGCCCCTTCCCCGACCCGCGAGATCCGCGGGGACTCCTCCGGGCCGGCCTGGCCGGACGCACGCGACGCGGGACCCCGGAGCGCATGAAGCTCCCGACCCGCCGGAGCGCCCCGGCTGTGCCGCCGCCGACCGTCGCCCCGCACGGCTCCCCGGAACAGGTCGAGGCCCGGCTGCGCCGCTTCGAGGTGCTGGTGCTGCGCCGGCTCGAGGGGTTGCTGCAGGGCAACCACGTGGGGCTGCTACCCGGGCCCGGCAGTGAGCGCGCCGAGAGCCGCGAGTACCGCATCGGCGACGACGTCCGGCGCATGGACTGGGCGGTCAGCGCCCGCACGACCATCCCGCACGTCAGCGACCTGATCGCCGATCACGAGCTCACCACGATGGCCGTCGTCGACCTCAGCCCGTCGATGGAGTTCGGCACCGCCACCTGGGAGAAGCGCGACCTCGCGATGGCGGCGACCACCGCGTTCGGCACCCTGACCACCCGGCTCGGCAGCCGCTTCGGCGCCGTCCTGCTCTCCGGTGACCCCGAGCGCCCGGTGCGGCAGCTGCCCTCGCAGACCGGGCGGAACGCGCTGCGTCGCGTCATCCGCGGGATGGCCGAGACGCCGCGCAGCGGGCTCGACCGGGCGCTGCCCGTCCCCCGTTCCGCCGGCCCCGGCATCGCCGACGCGCTGGACCGGCTCGCCCGCACCCCGACGCGGCGCGGACTCGTCGTCGTCGTTTCCGATCTGCTCGGTAGCCCCACCGCCTGGGAGCGACCGCTCCGGGCACTGACCGCCCGCCACCAGGTCCTGGCCGTCGAGATCACCGACCCGCGCGAACTGGAGCTGCCGTCGATGGGGCTGCTGACCCTGGTCGACCCCGAGACCGGTCGGCTGCTCGAGGTCGACACCGGCTCGGCGAAGCTCCGCGCCCGGTACGCCGAGGCTGCCCAGGCTCAGCGGGGCGAGGTCGCCGCGGCCCTGCGCCGGAGCCGCGCCGGTCACCTGATCCTGCGCACCGACCGTGACTGGCTGCTCGACATCGTCCGGCACGTCGCGCGCACCAAGCGGCACCGGGGACTGGCCGCCTGATGGGGCCGTCTCGAAGGGGCCACCGCTGATGGGATTCGTATCCCCGCTGCGCCTGCTGCTGGTGCTGCCGCTGCTGGCCGTTCTCGGCTTCTATCTCGTCCAGCTGATCCGACGCCGGCAGTACGCGGCCCGGTTCACCGATCTGTCGCTGCTGGCGTCGGTCGCACCGCGCGGGCCGGCCTGGTGGAAGCGCCACCTGCCGGCCGCACTGCTGCTGCTGAGCCTGCTTGGGATGGTCATCAGCCTCGGCCGGCCCACCTCGACCCAGAAGGTGCCGCGCGAGCGCGCCACCGTCGTCCTGGCGATCGACGTCTCCAACTCGATGGCCGCCGACGACGTGAGCCCCACCCGGTTGAGGGCCGCCCAGGACGGCGCGCAGGCCTTCGTCGACCAACTGCCACCGCGGCTGAACCTGGGGCTGGTCGCCTTCTCCGGTACCGCGTCGGTCCTGGTCTCCCCCACGACGGACCGGGAGGCGGTCCGCAGCGCCATCGACGGCCTGCAGCTCGGCCCCGGCACGGCGATCGGCGACGCGGTGGTGGCGAGCGTCAACGCCATCACGTCGGTGCCCGGCGAGCCCGGCCAGGCGCCGGCACCCGGCCGGATCGTCCTGCTCAGTGACGGTGAGACCACGCGCGGGCTCCCGGAAGCAGCAGCGGCGCAGGAGGCGACGGCGAAGAACATCCCCGTCTCGACGATCGCCTACGGCACGCAGGACGGGGAAGTGACGATCCAGGGGCAGCGGATCGGGGTGCCGGTGAACATCGAGGCGCTCGACGCACTTGCCCAGGAGGCCAACGGCACCGCCTACACGGCGGAGACGGGCGACGAGTTGAAGAACGTGTACTCCGACATCGGAAGCTCTATCGGCTTCGACAAGCGGACGGTCGAGATCGGCCGCTGGTTCGTCGGGGTGGCGCTGCTGCTCGGGCTGCTGTCGGCGACGCTGTCGGTGCTGTGGAGCGCGAAGCTGCCGTGACCGCCCCCGCCCTGGGAGCTTCCCGAGCCGGCGCTGCCCGCCTCCCCGTCCACGCGGCCGACGATCCCGCTCTCGCCGCCTCCTACGCCGCCTGTCGCCGCCTGCACTCCGCCTACGGCCGGACCTACTTCCTCGCGACGCTGCTGCTCCCGGCCTGGAAGCGGCCGTACGTGCACGCGCTCTACGGCTTCGCCCGCTACGCCGACGAGATCGTCGACGATCTGGCCTCCACGTTGAGCCCGGCCGAGAAGGCCGAGGCGTTGCGGATCTGGGGCGACCGGTTCCTCGCCGGCGACCCCGCGCCGGACCCGACGCCGGGCGTCGACGTGCTGCCGGCGGTCCGGGACACCATCGCCCGGTGGTCGATCCCCCGGGAGCACTTCGAGGCGTTCCTGACCTCGATGCAGATGGACCTGACGGTCACCGAGTACGAGACCTTCGAGGACCTGCAGACCTACGTCTTCGGCTCGGCCGCGGTGATCGGGCTGCAGATGGTGCCGATCCTCGAGCCGCTGAACCCGGCGGCCTACGAGTACGCGCGCGACCTCGGGGTCGGGTTCCAGCTCGCGAACTTCCTGCGCGACGTGGGCGAGGACCTCGCGCGCGGTCGCATCTACCTGCCGCAGGAGTCGCTGCGGCTGTTCGGCGTGGATCGCGACCACCTCGCGCGAGGGGTGGTGGACGGTCCGGTCCGACGTCTGCTCGCCTACGAGATCGCGCGGTGCCGGGAACTGTTCCGCAACGCCGCGCCGGGGATCCGGCTGCTGCACCCGACGTCGCGGGACTGCATCCGCACCGCCTTCACGCTCTACGGCGGCATCCTCGACGAGATCGAGCGGGCCGACTACCAGGTGCTCGACCGGCGCGTCTCGGTACCGCTGCCCAAGCGGATCGGGGTGGCGCTGCCGGGGCTGGTGCGCGCGGCACGTGCACGTTCGGCGGTGTCGGGTAGGGCCTAGGCATGCCTGACCCGCCCACCTCCGGCGCCGCCCGCGCCGATGATGACGACGCTCACGAGCCCACCGGCACCCCGATCTCCAAGATCACCCCGGCCGACATCGCGCCGCACGGGGAGTCACTCGAGCGCGGCGCCGCCGGCTCGTCCCCGTCCGACAACCCCGGCCGCGATTCGGGTGCGGTGGCCGGTCTCGAGACCGGGGGTGGCGTGCAACCGGGCGACACCCCGCCGGCAGCCGGCTCGGAGTCGCAGGCTTCCGCGGACCGGATCGACACCCCGGATTCCGGCCCGGACATGCCCAGCCGCAAGCCGCAGATCGTCGGCTTCATCGCGCTGGCGATCCTCGTCAT
>JAVEDQ010000531.1 GCA_030840885.1 Frankiaceae bacterium | reverse complement strand
TCCTGTTCAACCACGAGAGCCCGCGCCGCGGCCACGAGTTCGTCACCCGCAAGGTGACCCGGGCCGTGGCCCGGATCGCCCTGGGCCTGCAGGAGTCACTGGCCCTGGGCAACCTCGAGGCCCGGCGGGACTGGGGCTTCGCCGGCGACTACGTCGAGGCGATGTGGCGGATGCTGCAGCAGGACGAGCCCGACGACTACGTCGTGGCCACCGGGGAGACCCACAGCATCCGCGAGTTGCTCGACCTCGCCTTCAAGCGGGTCGGCATCGACGACTGGCAGAACTACGTCACCCAGGACCCCCGATTCTTCCGCCCGGCCGAGGTCGACCTGCTCGTCGGGGACGCCAGCAAAGCCCGCGACGTGCTCGGCTGGACGCCGGACGTCGACTTCACCGACCTCGTCCACCGCATGGTCGACTCCGACCTCGAGCTCGAGGGCCTCGCCCGGCGCTGAACCTCCCTCGCCCCGAACGGCCCAGCCGGCCTGGGGCCGACCGAGTGAAATCCGACGGTGGCTGGGCAGCGCCTGCCGGAAAACCGTTATGGTCGATGAGCAATGGCCCTGCTCCTCGATCCGCGACCCCCGGACCCGGCGGAGCAGGAGACCTCTCGTTCCGTTCAGGGGCGCGGCGCGGCCCTGGCCACGCACGTGCCCGCCCTCGACGGCCTGCGTGCCGTCGCCGTGGTCGCCGTCGTCGCCTTCCATTTCGGCGTGGGTCTCGTCCGGGGCGGCCTGCTCGGGGTCGACATCTTCTTCGTGCTCTCGGGCTTCCTCATCACGAGTCTGCTGCTCGACGAACACGTCCGCCGCGGAACGGTGCGGCTGCGGGAATTCTGGGGTCGGCGCGCCCGCAGATTGCTTCCCGCACTGCTGCTCCTCGTCGTCGCGGTGGTCGTCAGCTCGCGATGGCTCACCGACCAGACCGACGCCGGCTCGCTTCGCGACGACGCGATCGCGACGCTCGCCTACGTGGCGAACTGGCACTTCGCCGCCTCGGGCCAGGACTACTTCGGTGCACTCGCCGCCGACAGCCCGCTGCTGCACACCTGGTCGCTCGGCATCGAGGAACAGTTCTACGTCGTCTGGCCCCTGGTGGTCGTACTGCTGCTGCGTCTGCGTCGCGGTGAGCGCTGGCTCCGCTACGTCGCCGTAGCCGGGGCCGCGGCTTCGACAGCCTGGCTGACGCACCTGGCTCTGCAGGGCGTCGGTACGTCGCGCCTGTACTACGGCACCGACACCCGGATCGCCGCGCTCCTCGTCGGCGCCGCGCTGGCGACGCTGCGACCCGCGCGCCTGGCCGGTGGCGACGCGGGCCTGCGCAACGAGGGTCGGCGCGACGAGTTGCTCCGTCGCGGAGTTGCCGGCCTCGGCGTAGCCGGTTCTATCGCGCTGACCGTCGCGGTCTTCGTCATGCGGGGTGAAGACCCGGTGCTGTACCACGGCGGCTTCCTCGTGGTTGCGCTCGCCGTCGCCGCCGTCATCGCCGCCGCCGTGGGCACCCCGGGCTCCGCCCTGTCGCGCGCGCTCTCCGTCGCCCCGCTACGCCTGGTCGGCCGCGTGTCCTACGGGATCTATCTCTGGCACTGGCCGGTGCAGCTCGTCGTGACCCGCAGCCGCACCGAACTCGGCGGCTGGGCGTTGGTCACGGCCCGGGTATTGATCACCATGGTGCTCGCGACGGCGAGTTACCTGCTCGTGGAACGTCCCGTCCGTCGGCTCAGCTGGGCCACGCCCCGCCGTCGTGCCGTCGCCGTCGCCGCCATCGCCGCAACGCTCGCCACCGTGCTGCTCGGTACGACCGTGGCCGCGCCGGTCGCGCAGCGCGAGGCCGCGGCACCGACTGAGTCGTCCATCGGCACCTCCGGTCTGGTACCGGCGGCCGCGGCGTCCGCCGACGTCCCGGAACCGACCATCCCCACCCGCTCGCTGAGCGCGAGCGATGCGCCTCGCACCCCGTTGGGTCGCACCACTCGGATCCTGCTGGTCGGCGACTCGATAGCGGCGACCCTCGGGTGGAACCTCGGATCGGTCCAGGCGCAGACCTCGACCGACGTCTATCTCGATGCCCCGCTCGGCTGCGGGATCGTCCTCGGGCAGCACAATGATCGCGGCAACGTCATCTCCGATCCGTCCGAGTGCGCGCAATGGCCGCAGCGGTGGACGAGGGAGGTCAACAGCTACGACCCCGACGTGGTCGCCGTCCTCATCGGCCGCTGGGAGATGACCGACCGGTACTACCAGGGCGCCTGGCGCCACCTGGGCGACCCGGTGTTCGACGACTACGTCCGCCAGCAACTCGAGCGCGCGGTCGAGATCGGCAGCAGCACCGGCGCGCAGGTCGCCCTGCTCAACCCGCCGTGCCTCGACGACCCGGAGCGGCCGGACGGCGGCGCCTGGCCCCAGAACGACCCGGCCCGGGCGCGCCGCCTCACCGAGCTGCAGCGTGAGGTCACCGACGCCCACCCCGGCAAGGTCCAGCTGCTCGATCTCGCGTCACTCATCTGCCCCGGCGGCCAGTACGCCCGCAGCATCGGCGGGGTGCAGGTCCGGGAGCGCGACGGCGTGCACTTCACCCGCTCCGGTGCCCGCTTCGTCGGCCGTAGCCTGCTGCCGGCGCTGCGTGCGATCGCCGAGGAGGACCGCTACCGCAAGCGGCACCCGCAGTCGACGACCTCGGCGGCGTCGGCGAACTCGGCAGGGTCGACGACCTCGGCAGCGTCGGCGAACTCCCGCTCGACCGGCTGAGCCGGTCCGTATCGGGTTCTCGAGGGCTCGAGAAGCCTTCCGAGGGCTTCAGGCTGCCTCGGCGGGTCACCCGGACGAACGGGCCTGCGCCGGTACCGTGAGATGGAAGGACAGCGGGAACCGCCACGCTGCCAAAGGACCGCGAGGAGTGCGACGAGAGGTGTCCGTGCGCGAGCATGCCGGCACCGGCTCGGGTGGTCCCGGGAGGGGCCCTGCCTCCCATAGCGCCGTCGTCAGCACGAGCGCCGCGGGCAAGAGCGCCGGCCTCGGTGCCCGCGCGCTGCGCGGCGCCGGTCCCATCGCGATGGCGGGGCTGACCGCGAACCTCGCCAACATCGGCGTGACGCTGCTGGTGGCCCGGCTGCTCACCACCCGTGGCTACGGCGCGTACGCCCAGCTCATCGCCATCTTCTTCGTGTTGTCGATGCCCGGCTCGGCGCTGCTCGTCGGGGTGGTCCGACGCATCACGGCGTGGGAACGGGGCGGTCAGGCGGCCCGGGTGGCGGGCTGGGCGTTCCGGACCCGACGCCGCGCACTCGCACTGGTAGCGGCCTGGGCCGTCTTCGCCATCGCGATCCGCGGCCCGCTCGCCGACCAGCTCGGTTTGGTGAGCCCGGCAGGGTTGTCCGAGACCCTCGTCGCCGGCGCCTTCTGGGGCGTGCTCTGCGTCGACCGCGGCCTGCTCCAGGCCCGGCACGCCTACCGCTCGCTCGCGGGCAACCTGCTCGTCGAGGGCCTCTTCCGCGGCGCGCTGACCATCGTCCTGGTCGGCATCGGCTTCGGGGTCGGCGGCGCCGCGACGGCCGTGCTGGTCAGCGTCATCCTCGCCGAGCTGCACGCCCTCTACACGCTGCGTCGCAAGACGGCTCCCGGGGACGCGGCCGAGCCCGTCGTCGAACCCGAGCCCGAGGTGACGGGGGCGGCGAAGTCCCGCGAGCGACGGTCGCTGGCCGCCGACGTCGGCACCGCGCTGGCCGCCCTGGCGCTGCTCGCGCTGCTGCAGAACCTCGACGTCGTCGTCCTCGGCCGGGAGGAGCCCGGCAACGCCGGTTTCTACGCCGCGATCTCGGTGGCCTGCAAGGCCCTGGTGCTGGCGGCTTTCGTCCTGGCCGGGTTCCTGCTCCCCGAGGCCGCCGCCCGCCGCCACCTCGGCCAGCACGCGCTGCGTCAGCTCGGGGTGACGTTGAGCATCCTCGCCGCCCCGGCGGCGGTGTTGCTCGCGTTGGCCTTCGCCGCTCCCCACACCGTCCTGTCGATCGCCTTCGGCGAGCGCCTGACCGCCGCGGCACCAGCCTTCGGCCTGCTCGCGCTGGCCATGACCTGTCTCGCCGCGACCGTGCTGCTCAGCCACTACCTGCTCGCCGTCGGCCGCACCGTGGTCGTGCCGCTGCTCGTCGTCGGCGCCCTGGGTACCGGCATCCTTCTCGTCCGGGCGGGCGGCGACCCGACGGCAACCGCACGCGCGGACCTGCTCAGCCAGTCGCTGGTCATGGTCGTGGCCGGAGCGCTCGTCCTGCACACCGCATTCCGGCGCACCGCCTCTGTCAGCTGAGGGACTGTCAGCTAGCGACCGTCGGCTGACGACACGCGAATCGGGCAAGGGCTCCGCCACACCCGGCGGTTCGCGCCCGTCCCCTGCAGCTGAGGCAGGTAACGTCCGGCACGCGGGGCCGCCGGTCCCGGTCGCCCGACAGTCGGGCGCTGACGACGTCGGGCCCGTGGTTCCACCCACCCGGGCCGCGACGGAGTGGTGCCGCAGCGATTGCCCTCTGGGTGGTGCTCCCCCGGTGCGCACCGGGAACCTGCCCCCTGTTGTCGAACGAGGAGCCGGTGACAGCGGTCCATCTCCCCCCAGGCCGATCGACTCCCGGCGCCGCCGGCCACTCGGCCGCGGCACCGGCACCTGACCCGAACCTCGAAGCGCTCGTCGAGCGCTCCGGCCTGACCCGCGTCCACTTCCTGGCCTGGCGCGACCTGGCCGACCCCGAGGCCGGGGGCAGCGAGGTCCACGCCGACAAGGTCGCGGCCGCCTGGGCCGCCGCCGGGCTCGACGTCACGATGCGCACCGCGGCTGCTGCCGGTCAGAAGACGTACGGCAAGCGCAACGGCTACTCCGTGGTCCGCAAGGCCGGCCGCTACTCGGTGTTCCCCCGCACCGCCTTCTCCGGCGCGCTCGGCCGGACCGGTCCACGCGACGGGCTCGTCGAGATCTGGAACGGCATGCCGTTCCTGTCGCCGCTCTGGGCGCACTGCCCGCGCATCGTCTTCCTCCACCACGTCCACGCCGAGATGTGGCGGATGGTGCTGCCGCCGCACCTCGCCCGCGTCGGGGAGGCGATGGAGTTCAAGCTGGCGCCGCCGCTGTACAAGCGGACGCAGATCGTCACCCTCAGCGAGTCGAGCCGCGAGGAGATCCACGAACTGCTCGGCCTGCCGCGCGAGAACGTCCACGTGGTCCCGCCGGGCATCGACCCGTCCTACGCGCCGCTTCCCGGCCCCGTCGGTGCCGGCAAGTCCGAGCGTCCGCTGGTCGTGGCCGTCGGGCGGCTCGTCCCGGTCAAGCGGGTGGATCTCCTGATCGACGCGCTCGTCGCCGCCAAGCGGACCGTGCCGGCGCTCGAAGCGACCATCGTCGGCGAGGGATACGAGCGCGAAGCCCTCGAAGCGCAGATCGCGGCCGCCGGCGCGCAGGACTGGCTGACGCTGCCCGGACGTGTCTCCGACGCCGAGCTCGTCGCGCTCTACCAGCGCGCCTGGCTCGTCACCTCGGCGTCGGCCCGGGAGGGCTGGGGCATGACGCTCACCGAGGCCGCCGCGTGCGGCACGCCGTCGGTCGTCACCG
>JAVEDQ010000391.1 GCA_030840885.1 Frankiaceae bacterium | reverse complement strand
TCTCCCAGCGCGCCATCACCGTCTCCACCGTCGGGCTGGTCCCCGGCATCCTGCGGCTGCAGGAGGAGAAGCTGCAGGTCACGCTCGCGCTGAGCCTGCACGCCCCGGACGACGAGCTGCGCGACACCCTCGTGCCGATCAACCAGCGCTATCCGGTGGCGGAGGTGCTCGACACGGCCTTCGGGTACGCGCGGGCCACCGGCCGGCGGCTCTCGATCGAGTACGCCCTGATGCGGGGGATCAACGACCAGCCGGAGCGGGCCGACCTGCTCGCCGCGCGCCTCCGCGAGCGCGGCCGACGTCTGGTCCACGTCAACCTCATCCCGCTCAACCCCACCCCGGGGAGCCCCTGGACGGCCAGCACCCCGGCCGCGGAGCGGGAGTTCGTCCGTCGGCTGCGCGACGCGGGCGTCAACACCACCGTCCGCGACACCCGCGGGCGGGAGATCGCCGGGGCCTGCGGCCAGCTGGCGGCCGCCGGATGATCGCGGCATGACCGAGCCGCTTCATGAGTGAGCCCCGCCGCCTCGTCCTGCTCGGTTCCACCGGCTCGATCGGCACCCAGGCCATCGACGTCGTCAAGCGCAACCCGGATCGGTTCCGCGTCGTCGCCCTCGCCGCGGGCGGCGGTCAGCCGCAGCTGCTCGCCGAGCAGGCGCTCGACCTCGAGGTCGAGGCGGTCGCCGTCTCGCGGGCCACCGCGGCGCAGGACGTCCAGCTCGCGCTCTACGCGGTGGCGCAGTCCCGGGGCTACGCGACCGGGGCCTACCGGCTGCCCAAGGTCATCGCCGGCCCGGACGCCGCCGAGCAGGTGGCCGTCTGGCCCGCCGACGTGGTGCTGAACGGGGTCACCGGCTCCCTCGGCCTGCCCGCGACGCTGGCGGCCCTGCAGGCCGGCCGGACGCTGGCACTGGCCAACAAGGAGTCGCTGGTCGCGGGCGGCCCGTTGGTGACGCCCTACCGCGACCAGATCGTGCCCGTCGACTCCGAGCACAGCGCGCTCGCCCAGTGCCTGCGTGGGGGGCGGCGCGCCGAGCTGGCCCGACTCGTCCTCACCGCCAGCGGCGGACCCTTCCGTGGCCGTACCCGCGAGCAGCTCGCCGACGTGACGCCGACCGACGCGCTGGCCCACCCGACCTGGGCGATGGGGCCGGTCGTCACCGTGAACTCGGCGACGCTCGTCAACAAGGGCCTGGAGCTCATCGAGGCGGCGTTGCTGTTCGACGTGCCCTACGACCAGATCGACGTGGTCGTGCACCCGCAGTCGCTGGTGCACAGCATGGTGACCTTCACCGACGGGTCGACACTCGCGCAGGTCAGCCCGCCCGACATGCGACTGCCCATCGCACTGGCGCTCGGCTGGCCCGACCGGGTCCCCGAGGCCCAGCGCCCGATGGACTGGACGACGGCCCAGACGATGACCTTCGAGCCGCTCGACGACGCGGCCTTCCCCGCCGTGGCGCTGGCCCGGGAAGCCGGGCGGCGCGGCGGCAGCGCCCCGGCGGCGTTCAACGCGGCCAACGAGGAGGCCGTGGCGGCGTTCCTCGACGGCAGGCTCGCCTTCGTCCGGATCGTCGACGTCGTGGAGTCGGTCGTCACGCAGCTGGCACTTCGGGAACTGCGGACCCCGGCCGATGTGTTGGAAGTGGAGGACGCCGCCCGGGCCTCCGCCCAACAGTTGATCGGAGAAAGCGGCACGTGTCAGCACTAGGCATCGTGGCCTTCGTCCTCGCCCTGCTCATCTCGGTGGTGCTACACGAGGGCGGCCACTTCCTGTTCGCGAAGAAGTTCGGCATGAAGGCGACGCAGTTCTTCGTCGGCTTCGGGCCGACCATCTGGTCGCGGCAGAAGGGCGAGACCGAGTACGGCCTCAAGGCGATCCCCGCCGGCGGCTACGTGAAGATCATCGGGATGACCGACCTCGAGGAGGTCGACCCGGGCGACGAGCCACGCGCCTTCTACCGCCAGCCCCCCGGCAAGCGGGTCATCGTGCTCGTCGCCGGATCCGCCACGCACTTCGTCATCGCCGCCGTGCTGCTCTGGCTCGCGCTCTGGATGGGCGGGCAGGCCAACCCCGACCGGGTCATCGTCAACACGGTCCAGCAGTGCGTCTCCGCAGACTCCACCAAGCCGTGCGGGACGGCGCCACCGAGCCCGGCCCGCGCGATCGGATTGCTGCCCGGCGACGAGCTGATCGCCGTCGACGGCCGGAAGGTCACGAGCACCACGAGCTTCCGCGACTCACTCGCCAACCGCGGGCCGGCTCCCGTGACCGTCACCTACGCCCACGACGGGCGGCAGACCACCGTCACGACGCCGCTGCAACCGGTGACCGTCAACGGCCAGACGGTCTGGCGGCTCGGCGTCGGCCCCACCAACCCGATCGAGCACGTCGGCCCGGTGGACGCGATCACGCGCACGCCAGGACTGGTCGGGCAGCTCGCCTCCGGCACCGTCGAGGCGCTGGCGAACTTCCCCGACAAGCTCAAGACGATCTTCAGTCCGAACCGGGACCCGGCCGGGGCCGTGGGCGTCATCGGCATCAGCCGGGTCAGCGGCGACATCCTCAGCCTGCCGGGGGAGTCGCTCGCCATGCGGGTCTCGAGCTTCCTGCTCATCGTGGCCGGGGTGAACTTCTTCGTCGGCGTCTTCAACCTCCTCCC
>JAVEDQ010000373.1 GCA_030840885.1 Frankiaceae bacterium | reverse complement strand
CGGAGGGAGGCGGCGCTGGCCGAGTTGCAGGCGACGACCAGCATCTTCACGCCGTCGGCGACCAGGTCGTCCATCACGGCGAGGGAATGCCGGCGGACCTCGGCGATCGGCAGCGGGCCGTAGGGGCTGTGCGCGGTGTCGCCGATGTAGCGGATCGCCTCGTCCGGCAGCTGGTCGAGCACGGCCCGCGCGACCGTGAGCCCCCCGACCCCCGAGTCGAAGATGCCGATCGGTGCGTCGGCGCCTGCCTGCGAAGTCCCCATGTCGCTGGTCAGGCTAGCGGGCGTGCCCGGCCGGGGACGGCGGCAGCGTGATCACCGTTGCGGGCGGCGCGTCAGCGCGGTCAGGACGGCGACGTCGGCGCGATCCTTGGCCTCGGCCGCAGGATCGTCGCGCTGGCCGGACTTGTCCTCGATCAGCGACGCCAGCCCGACCACCCGCGCCGCGACTCCCCCGAACCCGGCGCGCTCGTCGCCGAACGAGCCGCGCGGCCACTCGCCCCTGCCCTCTGGGAGCGGGGTGTGGACGGTGCCGGCCTCGTCACGCGCGAGGAACGCGAGCTCGAGCCGGACCCTCCCCCGCTCGAAGCCGGTGCAACCCCGCTCGCCGGGCTCCGGGGCGTGAGTCCACCCGTCGTCCTCCAGCAGGGCCCGGAGCCGACCGAGGTCGGAGGCCCAGACGGCCACGTCGACGTCCGCGTGGTCACGCGTGACCCGACCGGCGTGCAGGTCGACCGCCCACCCGCCGAAGACCCAGTGGTCGATGCCCTGCGCGCCCAGCCGCTCGTCCAGCCACGCGATGGCGCGCAGCTGCGCGTCTGCGACCGTCACGCCCAGAGCTGGCCCTCGAGCGAGGCGGTGGCCTCCTCGAGGGTGCCGGCGTAGGCGCCGGTGGACAGGTACTTCCAGCCGCCGTCGCAGACGACGAAGCAGATGTCGGCCTTGCGGCCGGCCGCGACCTCGCGGTCGGCGATGCCGAGCGCGGCGTGCAGGATCGCGCCGGTCGAGATGCCGGCGAAGATGCCCTCCTGCATGACGAGTTCGCGGGTCCGGCGCAGCGAGGCGCGGTGGTCGACCGAGTAGCGGGTGGTGAGCACCGAGGGGTCGTACAGCTCCGGGATGAAGCCCTCGTCCACGTTGCGCAGGCCGTAGACGACGTCGCCGTACTGCGGCTCGGCCGCGACGATCTTCACGTCGGGCACCTGCTCACGCAGGTAGCGGCCGACGCCCATCAACGTCCCCGTCGTCCCGAGGCCGGCGACGAAGTGCGTGATGGTCGGCAGGTCGGCGAGGATCTCCGGCCCGGTGGTCTCGTAGTGCGACTGGGCGTTCGCCGGGTTGCCGTACTGGTAGAGCATCACCCAGTCGGGGTTCTCCGCCGAGATGCGCTTGGCCACGGCGACGGCCTCGTTCGAGCCGCCGGCGGCCGGGGACGAGACGATCTCGGCGCCCCACATCCGCAGCAGCTGCCGCCGCTCCTCGGACGTGTTCTCCGGCATGACGCAGACCAGGCGGTAGCCCTTCTGCGCGCAGACCATCGCGAGCGAGATGCCCGTGTTGCCCGACGTCGGCTCCAGCACCGTCGCGCCCGGGAACAGCAGCCCGTCCTTCTCCGCCTGCGCCACCATGAACAGCGCCGGCCGGTCCTTGACGGACCCGGTCGGGTTGTTCTGCTCCAACTTCGCCCACAGCCGGACCTCAGGGGACGGCGACAGCTGCGGCAGCCCGACGAGCGGGGTGTTGCCGACGGAGTCGACGAGGCTCTCGAACCGCATGGAGCAGGAACGTCCGATCAGGTGGGGGTGCCGGGGCCCGGGAGGGTCAGCCGCCGGCGACGGCCGGCAGGATCGTCACCGTGGAGTTCTCGCCGACGGGCGCGTCGAGGCTCCCGTTGAAGCGGACGTCCTCATCGTCGACGTAGATGTTGACGAAGCGATGGAGCTTGCCCTCGTCGTCGACGAGACGGGCGCGTAGCCCCTCGTGCTTCGCGTCGACATCCTTGAGGACGGCGTCGAGCGTGTCGCCCGAGGCCTCGACGGTCTTGGAGCCGCCGGTCTGGGGTCGGAGGATCGTGGGCACCTTTACCTGCACAGCCATAGTGCAATCTTGCAACACGATCGCGCCTCAGATGATTTCCACCGGCTCCTCGCTGATGACGCCGTCCACGATGCGGTAGCTGCGGAACTCCGGACGCTGCGGATCGGCCTGGTCCTCACGGGTCGAGACCAGCACGTAGTGGGCGTCGGGTTCGGAGGCGTAGGAGACGTCGGTCCGCGACGGGTAGGCCTCGGTCGCGGTGTGTGAGTGGTAGATCACCACAGGCTCCTCGTCGCGGGAGTCCATGTCCTTGTAGAGCTTCAACAGGTCGAGCGAGTCGAACTCGTAGAACGTGGGCGACCGGGCCGCGTTGACCATCTCGAGGAACCGCTCGGGCCTGCCGTCGCGCCCGGCGATGACGCCGCAGGCCTCGTCGGGGTGGTCCCGGCGGGCGTGGGCGACGATCCGGTCGTGGAACTCCTGGGACAGCTGCAGCACGCTCCGGACGCTACCGAGCGCTACCCAGCGGTGCGGTGGCCCTCCGCCCGCGCGCCCCGCCGGGCGTCGAGCAGGGCCGTCCCCTCTCCGATGAGAGCGTCGAGGCCGACCGAACGCTGCCGGGGTACGGCAGGCGACGTCCCGGGAGCACGACGGGCGCCGAACAGGGTGCTGAGGCTTGCAGCGGGAGAACGGGGCACCCTTCTCCATCGGCGTCCGGCTCGGCCGGCATGAACCGGCGAGGGGAAATCAGCCGTCGGTGATCGACTCGAGCAGTGTCTCCTGCAGCACGCCGAGCCACATGTACAGGTGCAGGCGCCGGCCGCGCGACGACATCGGGTCGATCCGGCCGAACTCACGGTCGGTGTCCGGGCCGACCTCGAGCGCCGTGCCCAGCGCGAGACGCATGTCGTTGAGCCCCCGTAACCAGCTCTCGGCCTCGTCGTCGTCGAGCAGGACGCTTCCGCCGCCGACGGGCACCGAGGTGAGGATCGTCTGGGCGTTGGCCGTCTTGCCCGCGCGGAGGTCGGGCTCGGTGAAGCGGCGGAAGTCGGCCGCCGCGGCCTCGGTGTCGACGGTCGGTTTCGCGTTCCCGTCACCGGTGGGCGCGGAGTAGCCGTCGGGCAGCAGGCGTGCCAGCACCGGGTCGTCGGGGCGGGTGGTGGCACCGGCCGAGAAGTCGGCGAACAGCGCCTCGAACGGGTCGGCACCGGGGGCCGGCGTCGGCGCGACATCGGGCTCGGCCACCTCCCTGGCACCCATCAGCTCTTCGATGTCGGCGGCCAGATGGCGCAGGACGCCCGCCTGCATCTCGTCGAAGGTGGCGGCCACGCCACGCTGCGTCCGCCGGAAGCCGCCCTTCACGAGTCGTGCGCCAGGGTGGCCCAGAGCCCGGCGGCGTGCAGCAGCGTCACGTCACGTTCCATCTGTTCACGGGTGCCGGTCGAGACCACGGCCTTCCCGAGCTGGTGGACGTTCATCATCAGGCGCTGCGCCTTCTCCCGGCTGTAGCCGAAGACGTCCTGGAAGACGAAGGTCACGTAGGACATCAGGTTCACGGGGTCGTCCCAGACGATGGTCACCCACGGTCGATCGACGTCGACGGCCTCGTCGAGCTCGTCCGCGCGCTCCTCGACGGGGACATCGAGCGCGCCGGTCATGGGCACATTCTGCCCCGATCGGTGGACCTCGCACAGTTCGTCGGCTCGTAGGCTGCGCCGGGTGGACCTCTCCGGGCTGAGCGCCGCCCCGACCAGTACCGCCCCGACCAGTACCGCGCTGCTGACCGATCACTACGAGCTGACGATGCTCCGCGCCGGGCTCGAGTCCGGCGTCGCCACCCTGCCCTCGGTGTTCGAGGTGTTCGCCCGCTCGCTGCCCGCGGGTCGCCGCTACGGCGTCGTCGGCGGCACCGGCCGGTTCCTCGACGCCCTGGAGGCGTTCCGCTTCGACGAGGCCGAGGTGTCCGCGCTGCGCGAGCACGGCGTGGTTGACGACGCGACCGCCGGCTGGCTCGCCGACTACCGGTTCGCGGGCTCGATCACCGGACTCGGCGAGGGGGAGGCGTACTTCCCGGATACCCCCGTGCTCATCGTCGAGGGCAGCTTCGCCGAATGCGTGGTGCTCGAGACGCTTGTCCTCTCGATCCTCAACCACGACTCCGCCATCGCCTCGGCCGCCGCCCGCATGACGTGCGCCGCCGGCGGCAGGCCCTGCGTCGAGATGGGCTCCCGGCGCACGCACGAACTGGCGGCGGTCGCGGCGGCTCGCGCGGCCTACCTCGCCGGCTTCGCGGCCACGTCGAACCTCGAGGCCGGTCGGCGTTACGGGGTGCCCACCTCGGGCACCAGCGCCCACGCCTTCACCCTCGCCCACGAAAGCGAGAAGGCCGCGTTCGAGGCGCAGGTGGCGAGCCTCGGCGTCGGCACCACGCTGCTCGTCGACACCTACGACGTGATCGAGGGCGTGAAGACCGCCGTCGCCGTCGCCGGCCCGGAGCTCGGAGCGGTCCGGCTGGACAGCGGCGACCTCGCTTCGCTGGCCCACGAGGTCCGCGCCCTGCTCGACTCGCTCGGCGCCAAGAAGACCCGCATCGTGGTGACCAGCGACCTCGACGAGTTCGCCATCGCGGGGCTCGCGTCGGCGCCGGTGAACTCCTACGGCGTCGGCACCAGCCTGGTCACGGGGTCGGGCGCACCGACGGCCGGCTTCGTCTACAAGCTGGTCGAGCGGGACGGGGTGGCGGTCGAGAAGCGCTCGGCCAACAAGCGCTCCCACGGTGGCCGGAAGAGCGTCTTCCGTCGTCTCGATGCGGCCGGACGCGCCGTGGCCGACATCGTCGTGCCGCGTCCGCACGGCCCGCTGCACACCGATGCGCCGGAATCAACACGGGCGTTGCTGCAGCCGCTGGTCGTCGACGGCGTGCGACAGGACGACGGCGGACTTGAAGCCGCCCGCGGGCGGGTGCAGGCCGCCCGCGGGGAGCTGCCCCGCGAGGCGCTCCAGCTCTCCCGCGGTAACGCGGCCAGCGTCGCCGAGTTCGTCGCCTCCCCCTGACCGCGGAAGCCGCTCCCGTCGTCCGGGCGACGGGAGCGGCTTACGCGATCAAAGAGGTGCGGTGCGGCCGGTCAGTCGTCGCTGTCCTTCAGGTCCTTCTTGACGACCTTGCCGGTGGCGTTGCGGGGGAGCTCGTCGATGAAGTGGACGTCGCGGGGCACCTTGTGGCGCGCGAGGTTCTCCTTCACGTGCGACT
>JAVEDQ010000368.1 GCA_030840885.1 Frankiaceae bacterium | reverse complement strand
GCCACGTTCAGCCAGACCTACACGGTCGACCCGGTCGCCCCGACGATCAGCTCCAACCTGGCCGATGGCACCTACGTCGGGCCGAAGTCGGTGGCACTGACCGCCGCCGACGACTCCCCCGGCGCCCCCGGCATCTTCTACACCTTGGACGGCAGCACCCCCACGACCGGCAGTACGAAGTACGCCGGCCCGATCTCGCTCGGCGGGACCGTGACGCTGAAGTACATCGCGGTCGACGCGGCCGGCAACATCAGCCCGGTCGGGGTCAACAGCTACACCGTCAACACCCCCGGCCCGACGTCGATCACGGCCAAGGCCACCCCGACCAGCGTGGCTTCCGGTGGCTCGTCGGTGCTGACCGGCAAGCTGCTCGATGCTGCCGGCTCCCCGCTCGGTGGGGCTCCGGTGTCGTTGCTGCAGCGTCCGGCCGGCGCTGCCGGCTTCACCCCGGTCGCGTCCGGAGTGACCGCCGGTGACGGAACCGTGTTCTTCCCCGCGGTGACTCCGGCCAAGACCACCGACTACCAGGTGACCTTCGCCGGTAACGCGGCCGGGATGCAGGCCTCGGGCAGCCTCGCTGCCAAGGTCACCGTGTCGCCGACGGTGGCGCTGAACCTGTCCGCGACCAACCTGGTCATCGGGCAGAGCACCACCTTCTCCGGCGCGATCACCCCGGTCGCGGCCACCGCCAAGGGTGGCTCGGTGCAGTTCACCATCCGGCGCAACGGAGCCGTCGTCCAGACCTCCGGCACGGGCGTCAACAACACCACCGGCGCCTACAGCTGGACCTACAAGCCCAGCAGCACCGGCGCCTACACCGTGCAGGCCAGCTACACCTCACCGGACACCGCCAGCTACACCACCGGCACGTCCAGCGTCGTGAACTTCGTCGTCAACTAGGAACGACCAGCCCGACAGCGGCCCCGCACCGACACCGGTGCGGGGCCACTCTCGTTGTCAGACGGGCGGACCGCCTCGGTGCCGCACGTCACGTGAGGCCGGCCTCGCGCAGATCCACTCCCGCGTCCCCTCGCCCGGGATCGACGCTCGCCGGAACGTGACCCGCGCCTCGCCTGCGCGGGTCGCGGTACGTCACAAGTGCGACGGCCCGTTATTGTCGGGCATCCCCGTCCGCCGGGGAGGCGAGCTCCCCCCACGCTCGGCAACCGTGATTCGTCCCGTTCAACGAGTGAGTCAGTCGGAGGATCCTTGATCATCGGGGTGGTTCGAGAGTCGGCCCCAGGCGAGACCCGGGTGGCCGCCACGCCGTCGACGGTGGAGCAGCTCGTCAAGCTGGGCTACGACGTCGTCGTCGAATCAGGTGCAGGTGCCAGGGCGAGCTTCGCCGACGAGCAGTACGTCGCCTCCGGTGCGGCGATCGGCGACGCGCTCGGCACCGACATCGTGCTCGGCGTCAACGCCCCGACGAAGTCCGAGCTGAACCTGCTGCGCGACGGCACCACGCTGATCGCGATCTTGCAGCCGATGTTCAAGCCGGAGATGGTCGAGGCGCTGGCGAAGCGGCCCATCACCGCGCTGGCAATGGACGCCGTCCCGCGGATCTCGCGCGCGCAGTCGCTCGACGTCCTCAGCTCGATGGCGAACATCGCCGGGTACCGCGCGGTGATCGAGGCGGCCAACGTCTTCGGGCGTTTCTTCACCGGTCAGATCACGGCGGCAGGCAAGGTCCCGCCCGCCAAGGTGCTCGTCGCCGGGGTCGGCGTGGCCGGCCTCGCGGCCATCGGTGCGGCGGGCAGCCTCGGCGCGATCGTGCGCGCCACCGATCCGCGGCCGGAGGTCGCCGAGCAGGTCAAGTCGCTCGGTGGCGAATACCTGTCGGTCGAGGCCGCGGACGTCGAGGTGAGCGCCACCGGCTACGCGAAAGAGATGTCGGACGACTACAACACCCGTGCGGCGGCGCTCTACGCCGAGCAGTGCCACGAGGTCGACATCCTCATCACGACCGCGCTGATCCCGGGTCGGCCGGCGCCGACGCTGATCACATCGGAGATGGTCGCGAGCATGCGGCCGGGCAGCGTCATCGTCGACATGGCGGCGGCCAACGGCGGCAACGTCGAGGGCACCGTCCCCGGGCAGGCGGTCGTGACCGACAACGGCGTGACGATCCTCGGCTACACCGACCTCCCGGGTCGGTTGCCGACGCAGGCCTCGCAGCTGTACGGCACCAACCTGGTGAACCTGCTCAAGCTGATGACGCCGGAGAAGGACGGAAAGCTCGTCCTCGACTTCGACGACGTCGTGCAGCGCTCCATCACGGTGGTGCGCCACGGCGAGTCGACCTGGCCCCCGCCGCCGGTGCAGGTCACGAGCGCTACACCGGCGACCGCCAGGCCGGCCGCGACGCAGGCGCCCGAGGCGGCCAAGCCGGTGTCGGCACTGCGTCGGCTGGAACCTCTGCGTCGCCACGCGCTGGTCCCGGTCGTGGGTGCGCTGCTGTTCCTGCTCGCGGCCTTCGCACCGCGGGAGATACTCGGGCACCTCACGGTGTTCTCGCTCGCCATCGTCATCGGCTACTACGTGATCGGCAACGTGCACCATGCGCTGCACACGCCGCTGATGTCGGTGACGAACGCGATCTCCGGGATCATCGTCGTCGGCGCCCTGCTGCAGATCGGGCACGGCAACGCAGGCATCACCGCCGTGGCCACCGCGGCCATCCTGTTGGCCAGCATCAACGTCTTCGGTGGCTTCGCGGTGACCCGCCGCATGCTCGCCATGTTCTCCAGGAGCTGATCGCCGTCATGTCGGTCGAGACCGCCGCAGCGTCGGCCTACCTCGTCGCCGCACTTCTGTTCATCCTCGCCCTCGCCGGGTTGTCCCGGCACGAGACGGCGAAGTCCGGCAACCTCTTCGGCATCGCCGGCATGGTCGTCGCGCTGGTCGCGACGGTTGCGCTGGCGATCGACCGCAACATCCAGGGTGTCGGCCTCGGGCTGATGGTCGCTGCCGTGGTCGTCGGCGCCGCCATCGGCCTGCAGCGGGCCCGGGTCGTGCAGATGACCGGGATGCCGGAGCTCATCGCGCTGCTCCACTCGTTCGTCGGTCTGGCCGCGGTCCTCGTCGGCTGGAACGGCTACCTCGGGGTCGAGCGGGACCTGAACGGCGGCGAAGCACAGGCCCTGCGGTCCGCCCAGACGCTCGGGATCCACCACGCCGAGGTGTTCATCGGCGTCTTCATCGGCGCGGTCACCTTCACCGGTTCGATCGTGGCGTACCTCAAGCTGTCCGCGCGCATCAACTCGAAGCCGCTGGTGCTGCCGGGCAAGAACTACCTGAACCTCGGCGCGCTGGTCCTCTTCGCCGCGCTGACCATCTGGTTCTGCATCTCGCCGCAGCTGTGGCTCATCATCGCGGTGACGCTCGTCGCGCTGCTGCTCGGCGTCCACCTCGTCGCTTCGATCGGCGGCGGCGACATGCCGGTCGTCGTGTCGATGCTGAACAGCTACTCGGGTTGGGCAGCGGCCGCGTCCGGCTTCCTGCTCGAGAACGACCTGCTCATCATCACGGGCGCGCTCGTCGGATCCTCTGGTGCCTACCTGTCGTACATCATGTGCAAGGCGATGAACCGGTCGTTCGTGTCCGTCATCGGCGGTGGCTTCGGGATCGAGGCCGGCCCCGCGGCCGACAAGGACTACGGCGAGCACCGGGAGATGTCCGCCGAGCAGGTCGCCGAGGTGCTCGAGTCAGCCCGGTCGGTCGTCATCACCCCCGGCTACGGGATGGCTGTCGCGCAGGCGCAGTACGGCGTCGCCGAACTCACCCGCTCGCTGCGGGACCGCGGCGTCGAGGTGCGCTTCGGCATCCACCCGGTGGCCGGCCGTCTCCCCGGCCACATGAACGTGCTCCTCGCCGAGGCCAAGGTCCCGTACGACATCGTCCTCGAGATGGATGAGATCAACGACGACCTCGCCGATACCGACGTCGTGCTCGTCATCGGGGCCAACGACACAGTGAACCCGGCTGCCGCCGACGACCCGACCAGCCCCATCGCCGGCATGCCGGTGCTGCGGGTGTGGGAGGCCGGCCAGGTCATCATCTTCAAGCGGTCGATGGCGTCGGGCTACGCGGGGGTGCAGAACCCCCTCTTCTTCCGCGAGAACAGCGCCATGCTCTTCGGCGACGCCAAGGACCGGGTGCAGGACATCCTGTCGGCGTTGCCGTCGCCGGTCGGTCAGCGCTGACAGTGCTGGTAGTGCTAGCTCTCACCGTCCGGGTCGCGGCCTGAGTTCAGCCGAGGTGGACCGTGGCGTCGGCCGCCAGGTCCGACTTCTTCACGCGGATGAGCACGGCGGCGATCACCGCCGCCAGCAGCATCACGCCGGCGGCGTAGGCGAAGGCCGTCCGGTAGCCGTGCAGCAGGGCCAGGCCCTGGCTGGCCGGGCTTGCGTCGTGGCCGGTCAGGTATCCGCTGACCGCTGAGGCGTAGATGGTGCTGAACAGCGCGGTGCCGATCGCTCCGCCGACCTGCTGGGTGGCGTTGACGAGCGCGCTGGCCGCCCCGGTGTCGTGGTCGGCAACGCCTACCAGGGCCGTGTTCGACATCGGCACGAACAGGAAGCCGAGACCGAACCCGATGAGCAGCAGGCCGGGTAGCACGGAGGTCACGTAGCTGCTGTCCAGGCTGATCTGCGTGAGCAGTGCCAGACCGGCGGCGGCGATGACCGGGCCGATCACCATCAGCGGTCGGGGACCCACGCGGGGGAGCAGCACGCTCGCCACGGCGGCGGACACGAGCACCGATGCGGTGAGCGGAACGGACGCGACGCCGGCGGTGATGGGCGAGTACTGCAGCGAGACCTGGAAGTAGTAGGTCAGGAACAGCAGGCCGCCCAGCAGAGCCGCTCCGCCGATGAGGGCGGCAAGGTAGGCCCCGCCGCGGGTGGGGTGGACCGGGATGCGCATCGGCAGCAGGGGAGCGGCGGACCGCTGCTCCACGAGGACGAAGCCCACGAGCAGGACGACGGCGAGCGCGAGGAAGGCGAAGGTGCCGCCGGACTGCCAGCCGTTCACCGAGGCGCGGTTGAGGCCGTAGACCAGCGACGCCAGCCCGAAGGTGACCAGGGCCGCCCCGGGCACGTCGTAGGCGGGCTCGCCCGGCGCGCGGCTCTCCTTGAGCACGAGCCGCCCCGAGACGACGGCGACGATCGCGACCGGCACGTTGACCAGCAGGCACCAGCGCCAGCTGAGGTACTCCGTGAGCACGCCTCCGAGGACCAGGCCGAGGGCGGCGCCGCCACCGCCGATGGCGCCGTAGAGACCGAACGCCTTGGCGCGGGCGGGCCCCGTCGGGAAGTTCACCTGGATCAGCGACAGTGCGGCCGGCGCCAGCATGGCGGCGAAGACGCCCTGCCCCGCCCGGGCCGCGAACAGCTCGCTGCCACCTTGCGCGAGGCCTCCCAACGCGGACGCGGCGGCGAAGCCGGCCATCCCGACCAGGAAGGTGCGGCGTCGGCCCCAGAAGTCCGCGATCCGACCGCCGAGGAGTAGCAGGCTGCCGAAGGTGAGCGCGTAGAGCGTGACGACCCACTGCCGGTCGGCGTCGCTCATGTGCAGCGCCTTCTGGGCGTCGGGTAGTGCGACGTTGACCACTGTCGCGTCGAGGACGATCAGCAGCTGCGCCAGCAGGATCACGGCAAGGCGGACGTTGCGCCCCTTCGTGTGCGCTGCCGCTGCTGCCTCTGCCGCACCCGGCGATGCTTCATCGGTGAGGGTCATGCTTCTCCTTCGGCCACTTGGTAAACAGTGTTTACAAGTTGCGGCCGTTGTTTACTCCCGTCGTGGGAAACGTCACCGCGTCCAGCCGCGACCGGATCTTCGACGCCGCCCGCACGCTGTTCGAGCGGGACGGCTTCGCCGCCACCGGAGTTCGGGAGATCGCGGCCCGGGCCGGCGTCACGCCGGCGCTGGTCATCCGCTACTACGGCTCCAAGGAAGCGCTGCTCCTGGCGACGATGGGCGCGGACGAGACGATCACGCAGATCGTCCGCGGCCCCCTGGAAGATCTGGGTCGGGAACTGGTCCGGCACATCCTCGAGGTGTCCGCACCCGGCTTTGCACGACGCGGCGTCTTCGGCGCGCTGGTGCGCGCCTCGGACCGTGAGGCCGTGCGGCAGCGCCTGCGGCAGACGGCCGAGGTGACCACCATCGGCCCGCTGCGGGAGCGCCTCGACGGGCCCGACGCCGACCTGCGGGCGCGGCTGGTCTCCGCCGCGCTGCTGGGCCTGATCACGGCGATCGAGATCTTCGGCGACACGGATCTGGCGAGCGCCGACGCGGTCCGGCTCACCGCGATCTACGGCTCCACGATCCAGTCCCTCGTCGACCCTGCCTGCGGTGGGACAGGCCACGCTTCGGGGAGCCTGCCTTCCTCAGCTCCGTCAGCTCCCTAGGCTCTGCTCATGACCCTCCCGAGTGCGGCAGCCTCGGATCCGCGAAGCATGTGGGACCGGATGGTCGCGGGCGAGGAGTACCTCGCGAACGAGCCCCGGATCGTCGAGGCGAGCGCGCGTGCTCAGGACCTCACCGACGCCTACAACGCGACCACGGCCCGGCAGGGTGAGCTCCGTCGTCAGTTGCTCGAGGAGCTGCTCGGTGCGGTCGGTGAGGGCACCGAGATCCGGCCGCCGTTGCGCGTCGACCTCGGCAGTCACCTCCGCTTCGGCGCCCGCTGCTTCGCCAACTTCGGCCTGATCGCACTGGACGTCGCACCCATCGTGGTCGGCGACGACGTGCAGATCGGCCCGAACGTCCAGCTGCTGACGCCGACGCACCCGCTCGACCCGGCACCGCGACGTGCCAAGTGGGAGGCGGCGGAGCCCATCACCATCGGCGACAATGTCTGGCTCGGTGGCGGGGCGATCGTCCTGCCCGGGGTCGTGATCGGTGAGAACACGGTCGTGGGCGCCGGAGCCGTGGTCAGCCGTGACCTACCGGCGGACGTCGTCGCCGTCGGTAACCCGGCCCGCGTCATCCGACGCCTCGCATGAGCGCGCCGGTATCGCCGAGGGGCACGGGCCGCCTCGACGCCACAGGTCGTGACGAGGGGCGGCTCCGCCGCGTCGTCGCGCACTTCGGTCCGACGGAGTGGGTCCTGTTGGTCGCCTTCGTCGTCCTGACCGCAGCGGTCGCCACGGGCTTCGGCGTCCAGTCCCTCGACGACTGGGCGGTGCGGACCCTGCCCTGGGCTGACGCGCCGGGCGGGCCGCGTCCGCTGGCGCACGCGGCGCACCTGCTGGTCCAGTGCGCGTCGCCGGAGATCTCGATCGTCGTCACGCTCGGCGTCGCGGGCGTGTGGTCCTGGTCGCGCCACGACCTCGAGCCGCTGCAACGCATCGCCCCGCCCGTGCTGATCGGAGGGGCGCTGGTCGTGGCCTTCAAGGCGCTGCTCCACCGCACGGGGCCGCCGTCGTCCGACCCGGTGAAACTGCTCGGCTACTTCCCGTCCGGGCACACCGCAACAGCTCTGCTCTGCGCCGGCGCACTCGCGCTCGCGGCCGCCGAGGGGCGACCTCGACGACGCGCCCCCCTGCTGGCCGGCGCCGTCGCGTGGACGCTGGCGATGGCCGCCGCCCTGCTCTACCAACGGTTCCACTGGGCCAGCGACATCGTCGGCGCCGGACTGCTCGGCCTGCTGGTGCTGCGGGTCACCCGTGGGTTCCGGTGGCCGATCCCGACACGGCAGCCCGGGGCCCGACTGCTCAGACCTGCGCGTCCTTCGTCGGACGGCGCTTCTTGACGGCCTGGGCGTACTCGTCGACGTACTCCTGACCACCGGTCTCGATCATGGCCTCGGTAAGGACCCGCGTCAGCTCGTCGGGTGTCGCGTTGCGGATGTCGAGGGGGATCGGCGCCGAGATGCGACCCGTCACACGCGTCCGGCGACCGGAGCGCTTGTCGTAGGCCACCGCTGCCACGTGCACCGCCACGTCGGGGTTCGCCTGCAGCAGCGGGATCAGCACCCGCTTGTGGAACTTGTGCAGGCGCCCGTCAGGGGAGCGGGTCCCCTCCGGGTAGATGCCGATCATGCCGCCGGCGGCGAGTGCTTCCTGTGACATCCGCATCGCCCACGTCGTCGACTCGGCGTCGCCGCGCCGCAGCGGGATCTGCCCCATCCAGCGGAAGAAGAAGGCGCCGCGGCCGCTGAAGTACTCGGCCTTGGTGAAGGCGGTGACCCGCCACCAACCGCTCATGACGACGCAGACCGGGTCCCAGGCCGAGACGTGGTTCGCAACGATGATCGCGGGCGTGCCCCGCCGGAGGTGTTCGGTGCCGGCCATCTCCACCCGCAGGTGCAGTCGGATGACGCGCAGTACGGCGATGGTCAACCAGTACAGCTTGGAGACCCCGGGACGACCGATCCGTGTGCCCGGGTAGAGCGGCTTGCCCTGCTCCAGCAAGGCGTCGTATGCCGCTGTCGATCCGGCCGGTACGGGGTTGACCACCCAGGTCTCCTGTCGTCCGGGCGACACGCACGTGCCAGCCCTGTCGGGAAGGACTCGGGGGAGAACGGCTGTCGCTCCCGGGAAGTCCGTCTGGGATTCTGCCTGCTATTCGTCCCAAGTAGCGATGACCGTCGTCGGGGCGTGGGTTCAGCCCGTGCCGCCGCCTGAGGAGCTGGTCCCCGCGTGGCTCTCGGCGACACCGGTGCGCTGCTGCGTGGCCTGCGGCGCGGGCTCGCTGTTCACGGGCGTCCGCGCCACGGCCAGCGCTGTGCGATCGTCCGCGGCCGGCGCGGTGCTGTACCGCTCGACCAGCGTGAAGACCTCATCGAGCAGGGCGTCGGGGGAGGGCGGGAGCGTGGACCCGATGAGCCCGCCCAGGTGCTCGAACAGCCCTGAGGTGCCGAGCTCCTGGCCGTCGCCGCGCCGGGCCTCGACCAGCCCGTCGGTGTAGGCGAGGAACAGGTCGCCCGGCTGCAGCGTCAGCTCCCGCGCCGCCCACGCCCCGTGGGAGAAGACGATCCGAGTGAGGATCGGCCCGGACGACGGCAGCTCCAGCAGCTGCCGGCTGTGCGCGCGGATCACCACGGCCTCGGGGTGGCCGGCGTTGACGTATTCCAACAGGCCCGTGTTCGGGTCGAGGACAGCGACCACTGCGCTCGCGAAGATCTCGCCGGTGTCACCCAGCTGGCCGACGACCCACTCGACCGACATCGCCGGGCTCATGCCCGTCGTCAGGGCCGCGGCGAGCAGGTGTTTGAGCCGGAGCGCGAAGACGCCCGGGCCGGGACCATGGCCGGAGACGTCCCCGATGATCAGGCCGACCCGGCCGTTGGGGAGGTCCAGCGCGTCGTACCAGTCGCCGGCGAGCACTCCCTCCGCCGGGTCGAGCCGACCCGCGATCACGAGCTGCGACGACTGCGTCACCGCGGGCGCCAGAGCGTCGCGCAGGGCGATGACCGCCGGTCCCTGCTGAGTCAGCGCCTCGACGGCCCTGCGGGACTCCTCCAGCGAAGCCACGAGCCGGGCGCGCATCGCCTCGACGCTGCTGCCGAGTTCGGCAACCTCCCGAGGGCCGGTGCTCGGCACGGCGGTACGCAGGTCGCCCCCGGCGACGGCGTCCACGGCCAACCGCACGCGGTCGAAGGGCCGGATGAGGCCGCGGCTGACCGCGAGCACGGCGGCGACGATCAGCGCCAGCACCAGGACGACCGCGGCGACCAGGGTGGCCAGCAGGACGTTCTGGGCGCGCAAGATGCGTCGGGACTCGGCGTCGCGACTGGCGGCGATGCCCGCCTGCAGGGTGCCGGAACTCTGCTGGACGATGTCGAAGCGGACGCGCCCCTGCCCGGAGCGCTCGATGTCGGCGGCGGCTTTGAAATCACCGCGGTCGGCCGCGGCGATCTCTGGTTGCGCCACATTCCGGACCCACGCGTCGTGATCGGTCACGACCCGCCGCAGCTGTTCGACCAGGGCCGGCTCGTCGGCCAGCAGCGACTGCAGCCGGCCGTAGCGGTCGGGCAGCTGAGCCTGTGCTTTGCGGTAGGGCGAGAGATAGCTCGGGTCCTGCGTGACGAGGTAGCCGCGCACGCCGGTCTCCTCGTCGGTGTACGCGGCGAGGAGCTCGACCGTCGCGGTATTGGCCGGCCCGAGGCGGTTGCCGCGCCTGTCGGTGGCGTGCCGGGCGTCGGTCGCCGCGGAGATGGCGATGCCGAGCACCGCGACGACGACAAGCAGGACGACGCCGGCGAGTGTCTCCACCCGCCGGAGCAGTCCCGCTTCACGCCAACGCTTCACTGGCCGGAAACGCTAACCGGGCGGTCACTGTTTTCGTCCCGCGTACGGCTCGGACATCGCAGGCGGAATCCGACGCACGAGGTGCCGCGCCATGTGACACCGTGTTTCGGCACTGCTACAGGATAGGTCCCTGAGGGTTCTCGCTGCGGGGAAAGGTGAACACTGGTCACATGTGCGGCATCGTTGGCCAGGTACGGATCGCGTCCACCCCTGCCGGTGGCGGTCAGGAGATCGACCCCGAGCTCGGGCGCCGTATGCAGGCACGCCTCGTGCACCGCGGTCCCGACGATCTCGGTGAGAAGGAGCTGCCGCACGCGTGGCTCGGCCACCGGCGCCTCTCGATCGTCGACGTCGCCGGCGGCAAGCAGCCGTTGCACACGCCCGACGAGCAGCTGTTCGCCGTCGGCAACGGCGAGATCTACAACTTCGAGACGGTGAAGGACGGGCTGGACGGGCCGTGGCTCACTCGCTCGGACAACGAGGTCGCTCTGCACCTGGTGCAGCAGCGCGGGCCTGACTCGCTCTCCGAACTCGAGGGCATGTTCGCCTTCCTGATGGCGGGGACCGACGGCTCCTTCCTCGCGGTGCGCGACCCGGTCGGCATCAAGCCGCTGTTCTGGGCCTGCCGCGACGGTCTGGTGCTGTTCGCCTCGGAGATGCACGCGTTCGACCCCGAGTGGCAGGACGCCGTCGAGCTGTTCCCCCCGGGCCACTACTGGTCGCCCGAGGGCGGCCTGGTCCGTTTCGCGAGCGCGGTCCGTACCAGCGGTAACGCCGCGAAGGCCCTCGAGGGCTGGAGCGAACGGGAGATCGGGGCGGTCCCGCCGCCCGAGGGTGTGATGGCCGAGATCCGCGACCGCTTCGTGCTGTCGGTCGAGGAGCAGATGCTCGGCGACGTGCCGGTCGGGGTCTTCCTCTCCGGAGGGCTCGACTCGAGCCTCGTCGCCGCCGTCGCCGCCCGCTGGTGCCAGCGGCACGGGCGGACGCTGCAGACGTTCGCGGTCGGGACCGAGGGGTCCTCCGACATCCTGGCCGCGCGCGCCGTGGCCGAGTTCCTCGGCACGGAGCACCGCGAGCGCGTCTACACCGCCGACGAGGCCTGGGACGCGTTGCCCGGGGTGGTCGGCTCCATCGAGTCGTTCGACCCGGCGTTGGTCCGCAGTGCCGTAGCGAACTTCCTGCTCGCCGAGTTCACCGCCGCGCACGTGAAGGTGGTGTTGACCGGTGAGGGCGCCGACGAGCTGTTCGCGGGCTACGCCTACTACGACGACTACCGCGACGAGGGCGCGCTGCACGAGGAGCTCGTCCGTAGCGTCGAGGGACTGCACAGCCTGAACCTGCAGCGTTGTGACCGCGTGACCATGGCGCACGGGCTCGAGGCCCGGGTCCCCTTCCTGGACACGCACATGATCGAGCTGGGGCTGGCCCTGCCCGAGAAGGCGAAGATCTCCGGTACCGACGAGGTCACCGGCAAGGAGAAGCCCGAGAAATACCTGCTGCGGATCGCGTTCGACGGCTGGGTGCCCGATGACGTGCTCTGGCGCGGCAAGATCCAGTTCGGGGACGGCTCAGGGGCCAGCGAGGTCATCCAGGAACGCGCCGAGGCCTCGGTCACCGACGAAGAGTTCGCGGAGCTGGCCGGGGAGGTCGAGCCTCCGCTGCGCAACAAGGAGGAGGCGGCCTACTACCGCATGTTCCGCGTAGCGCTGCCGAAGGTGCGGCCGGAGAAGACCATCAGCCGGTTCGCGACCGTCTGAGCACCCGCGCGGCGCTCGCGCTTCCCCCCTTCCTCCCCAAGGCGTAGAGATCTTGTACGCATCGGCGCTGGTCAGAGCCACAAGATCTCCACGGTTCGGGGTGAGGGAGGTGGGGCGGGCTGGTCAGCGGACCAGCAGCGCCACCAGGCGCTCCGGCTCAGCCGCCGGATCCGACGTGAGTCCGGCGTGCGCCGCGCCGGTCTGGATCATTGTGCTGCGCGGGCTGGTCAGCCAGCGGAAGCGCTGACCGAGGCTGGTCGTCGCGGCCGGTCCGCCGCCGGCGCACACCTGGTGGATGCCGTCCAGCGCGCGCCGCACGTCGTCCAGGTCGAGGCTGGGAGCAAGTGCGGCGAGGCGCGCTTGGTCGACGTGCACGGCGGCGACGAGCAGGTCGGTGGTCTGGCAGTAGACGAGAACGCCGACGTTGAGGCACTCGCCGCGGTCGATGTCGGGGACGACGCGCAGCAGCGCGTACTCGAAGATCATGCGGCCGCTGCTCATGCCGGCTCGTAGGGAAGCGAGTCGCTCGGGAGCCACTGGGCGCGGCGGGCGAGCCGGGCGAGGAGATGGTCGCGGTAGGCGGCCCTGGCGGCGTCCGCCCCCTCGGGACCGTCACCGAACGCGCCGTCGGCCAGCAGCCAGGCGTCGGGGACCAGCGCGGTCACCTCGTCCAGGAGCAGAGCGTCCACCCGATCGGCCAGCCGGGCGTCGGCTGCGGCGAGGCCGGCCGCGAGCGGGCCGACGAAGCCGGCGAGCACGTGCCCGGCCGCGTCGTATGCCCGCCCCGTCTTGTCGGCCGCGGTGCGCCACGAGTGGGCGAAGTAGAGCGTGGCGCCGTGGTCGATGAGCCACAACCGGCCGTGCCAGATGAGCAGGTTCGGGTTGCGCCAGCTGCGGTCGACGTTCTCGACCAGCGCGTCGAACCAGACGACGTTCGCGGCGAGCACCGGGTCGGGGGCCCAGACCAGTGGGTCGAAGCCCAGCGACGACGGCAGGAAGTCCACCCCGAGGTTCTCCCCGGCGCTGGAGCGCAGCAGATCCTGCACCTCCTGGTCGGGCTCGACGCGACCGAGCTCCGGGTCGACGTCGACGAGCACC
>JAVEDQ010000320.1 GCA_030840885.1 Frankiaceae bacterium | reverse complement strand
AGGCTGGCTGGTCCGGCCGCTGGCGCACCGACGGACGGGTGCGGCCGTCGTCGTCCTTCCCGCAGATGCGAGCTCCGCGGGCCCGCCCGCCTACTCCGCGCTGCACCAGGCAATGCTCGACATCGGGATCGCCGTGTTCGTCCCGCGCCCGTCGGGCGACCTCGACCTACCTGACGAGGTCGAGAGGGTGCAGGAGTTGGCGGCCACGCTGCTCGACGCCGGCATCGCCGAGGCTGGCATGCTCGGTGCCTACGGCGTCGCGCACGGCGGCCGGCTCGTGGCTGCGAGCTCGGCCGCAGCACCACATCTGTTCGGCGCGGCCGTCGACGTCTGCGGCTCGGACGGGCTCGACGGCCTGCTCCCCCTGGCCTCCGAATACCGCGCCCGAGAAGCCGGGACCGGCCGCGCCCGAGAAGCCGGGACCGGCAGCCCGGGGGGCGCCCGTACCCCGACCCTCGTCGTCCACGGCAGCAACGACGCACACGTCCCACTGCAGAGCGCCGAACGGGTCGTCGACGCGCTCGCGGCCCGGCAGATTCCCGTCGAGCTGCTGATCCTGACCGACGACGGCGACGTCGAGCGTTCCCGACCGGCCCGCCGGCAGGTGGCCGAGGCCGCGGTCGGCTGGTTCCGCGACCATCTCGTGGGCCGCCCGGGCGCCGACAGGACCGGGGAGCACGATCCGGCACTGGACAACCTCGCACCGGACCAGCTAGCACGAGATGACGACCAGGAGAACGGGAGCCCACGGCCATGACCGTCCTCGAAGAGTCCGAGCAGGCCGCCTGGCCGGACGCCGCGGGTGAGCTGCCCTTCTCGATGCAGCGCTACCGCCGTCCCACCTCGGCCCCGTCCGAGGAAGACCTGCTCGCGCCCTATCTGCGCTCGTCCGGCAGGGAGGTCCCCGACGAGGCCGTGGCCTTCGTCGGCGACGCACTCGCCTCGCGACCGCTGTACAGCAACGTGCTCCACCGGCTCCGCGAGCTCGGGGGCCCGGAGCTCCGCGCGCGGGCGACCCGCCGGGACCGGCTGCTGCTCGCCGACGGCGTCACGTTCGGCGGCGCCGACGACCGGCCGCGGCGCCCGTTCCCCGTCGACCTCGTGCCACGGCTCCTGCCGGCCGCCGAGTGGGAGTCGCTGAGCCGTGGGCTCCTGCAGCGCAGCGCGGCCCTCGCCGCGTTCCTCGCCGACGTCTACGGCGAGCAGCGCATCGTCCGCGCCGGCGTCATCCCCGAGGTCGTGCTCGCCCAGAGTCCCGGGTGGCGTGACGCGGGGCGGGTCGGCGGCGGGGCGACCCCACCGGCACCGGTGATGGCGATGGACCTGCTGCGGGGCCGCGACGGCTCGTGGGTCGTGCTGGAGGACAACCTGCGGATCCCGTCCGGCCTCGGTTACGCCATGCAGGCCCGCCGGATCATGGCCACCGTCCTGCCGGAACTGACCCCGGGCTCGGCCCGCCGGGCGGTGTCCGGCGCGCCGGCACAGCTGCGGAAGGCGCTGGAGGCGTCCGCCCCGCGCAAGGCGGGGTCCGAGCCCGCCGTCGCCGTTCTGTCACCCGGGCCCGGCGACAGCGCCTGGTTCGAGCACCGGATGCTGGCCGCCGCCATGAAGGCGCCGTTGGTCATGCCGCGGGACCTGATCGCGGTCGGCGACCGCATCGCCGTCCGCCGTCCGGACGGCCCCCGCCGCCTCGACGTGCTCTACCGCCGCCACGGCGAGGACCAGCTCGCGAACTCGCGCTCGGGCAATGGTGAGCCGCTGCTACCCCAACTGCTCGAGGCGGTGGGCCGGGGTCGCCTGGCCCTCGTGAACGCGGTCGGCAACGGCGTCGCCGACGACAAGGCCGTCTACGCCTACGTACCGGCGATGATCCGGTACTACCTGGGCGAGGAGCCGCTGCTCGCGAACGTCGAGACCCGGGTTCTCGCGGAGCCGGACTCGGCGCGGGAGGTGCTCGACCACCTGGAGGACTTCGTGGTCAAGCCGGTGAACGTGCTGCCCGGCCACGGGGTCGTCGTCGGCGAGTACGCCTCGGCGGCCGAGCTCGACCAGCTGCGGACGCAGATCCTGGCCCGCCCGGACGGCTTCGTCGCCCAGGACCTCGTCGACCTGACGACCCACCCGACGCTGGTCGGCTCCTACCTCGAGCCGCGCCGGGTCGACCTGCGCGCGTTCACGGTGAGCGTTCCGGAGCCGGCGGTGCTGCCGACGCCGCTGTCGCGCGTTGCCCTCATCAAAGGCAGCCTGATCGTGAACTCCGCGAAGGGCAGCGGCGCCAAGGACACCTGGATCGTCGACTGACCGACGAACTCCCGACGCCCAGGCGACGAAGCCACGGCAACCCTCAGAAGCCGATGGGCAAGCCCGCGTAGTTCTCGGCGAGACCGGCCGCCGCGGCCTCACTGGAGGTCACCCAGCGCAGCTGCGACAGCTGGAGCTGCTGGTCGAACGCGTCCCCGCTGGTGTGCAGCATGCTCGTCATCCACCACGAGAAATGGGTGCACCGCCAGACCCGCCGTAGCGCGGAATCCGAATAGGCGTCCACAGCTCTGTGATCGTTGTTCGCCAGCAGCGCGACCAATGCCGGAGCGAGCAGCGCCACGTCGGCGACGGCGAGGTTGAGGCCCTTCGCACCGGTCGGCGGAACGATGTGCGCCGCGTCCCCAGCGAGGAACAAGCGTCCGTGACGCATCGGTGCGGTGACGAAGCTGCGCATCGGCAGCACGCTCTTGTCGATGATCGGACCCGGAGTCAGATGCCAGCCGTTCTCACCCCCACCCAGGCGAGTGGCGAGCGCCTCCCAGACCCGGTCGTCGGACCATTCCGTGATGTCGGTGTTCGGCGGGACCTGGAGGTAGAGGCGACTCACCGTGGACGACCGCATCGAGTGCAGCGCGAACCCGTCGGGATGCCACGCGTAGATCAGCTCATCGGTGGACGGCGGGACGTCGGCGAGGATGCCGAGCCAGGCGTAGGGATAGGTGCGTTC
>JAVEDQ010000306.1 GCA_030840885.1 Frankiaceae bacterium | reverse complement strand
CCTTCTTCAACGTCCTGGACACCGGGCAGATGCTGTTGTGGCACGTCCTTCTTCTGCCGGTGACGGTCGGCCTGCTGATCGTCGGTCACGTCCTTCTTGTCCGGCGGCACGGCGTCGTGCCGCCCTTCGATGCTGACCCGGACCAGCTACCCGGAGCAGGCCGCAGCCTCGACACGAAGACCGCGCCGGTCACCGTGCCGGCTCCGACTCCAAGCTCCGAGGGTCGCGGGCCGCTGACCGGATCGCGCGGGGGACAGTCATGACCACCCCGGCTCCCGCCCCCGCTCGAAGCCGACGGCGCCAGGCGTCGACGCCCGACTCCCACCGCTTCCCGACCCGGCCGTATGACCTGGTGAAGGAATTCGTCATCGCCATGGTTGTGGTGACGCTCCTGACCGTGGCACTCGCCGCTGTCTTCTCCTCACCTGATGAAAAGCCGATCTCCCTGTCGGGATGGGCGGCCGGCGCACCGGCCGACGTCGTCACCACCGCCACCGCCGAGCTGGCCGGAACGAGCACCAGCGCCACCTACGGAGCGCCCTACAACGCCGGCAGCGACGGCCAGAAACTCGGCCCGCTACCGCTGCAACGCTGGTCCGGCAAGCGCATCCCGGTCGATTCGGCGAACGACCTCGTGCTCACCCCGCTCCGGCAGCTTCCCGCCAACCCGCAGCTCACCGCCGCGCTCGCCCAGTGGGACCAGGCCCCCGCCGACCAGCAGAGCACGTGGAGCAACGCCTACTCCGACGCACTCACCACAGCCCCGGACGGTGATCCGGCGCAGGTACCACCCGGCAGCTACGGCCCGGTCCCGGTCCTCGCCGCCCAGTTCCTCGACCTCGCCCGAACCGGCGGACTCGAAGGCATGCTGACCAGCTCATCGTCGTTCTACGGCGGCAACGCCACCAAACCGCTGCTGCTTCTCGCGGACGGCGCTTTCGCGGAGGACCAGGCGACGGCGCAGCACCTGGCCGGCGACCAGTGGGGAATGATGAACGAGACCGGCAAATACCCCGGTCAACCCTGGATGTGGCTCTACACCTTCTGGTACCAGGTCAAGCCGTTCTCGAGCTCCGGCAACGCCGACGCCTTGGTCTGGGGACTCATGGTGGTCCTGAGCATCGGCTTCGTCCTCACCCCGTTCCTGCCAGGAGTCCGCTCCCTGCCACGCCGGCTCGGCATCTACAAGCTCATCTGGCGAGACTGGTACGCCAGCCACCCCCCGTCCTCCCGCGCCTGATCCCACCGGCACCGTCAGCCCGTGGTTCGCCGCTCCGGCGACGTCTCCACCCGACCCGACCGCTCTGCAGCGGGACGGCCGCGCATTTCAAGGTCGTGCAGCGCTTTCTGCACCTTGCTGTTGCCATCGAGGAGGTGGTCGAGGAGGGGGTTGGCGAGGCCACGCATGAACAGCAGAGGCAGCCAGCGTTTCGGCACGACCGTGCGGGCGGCGCGGCGCTCGATGCCGCGAACTGCGGCGTTCGCGACCTCGTCCGCGGTCACTCTTCTGGCCAATGGCCGTGGGAACAGCTCATCGAGCATGCGGCTGGCAATGGGGTCGGCGTCGATCGCGGCGTGGACGAGCTGGGTGTCGACCCAGCCGGGATAGAGGACGCCGGCGGTGACGCCAGACGCGGCGAGTTCGGTGCGCAGCGCTCGTCCGAGCGACTCCACTCCGGCCTTGGTGATCGCGTAAGGCGCGGTGGCGGCCCCGTTGAGGAAGGCGTAGATCGACGCGGTCAGCACGATGTGCCCCTGACGCGCGATGAGCTGCGGCAGCGTCGCCTGCACGGTGTTCCAGACCCCGAACAGGTTCACGTCGAGAGTGCGGTCGAAGACGGCCTGGTCTGTCGTGAGAACGGTGGCAGCGGGCACGGGAGCAATGCCAGCGTTCGCGACCACGATGTCAAGCCCGCCGAACCGCTCGAGCGCCGCCTCGACGGCGGCGTTCAAGCTGACACGGTCGGTCACGTCAACGGCCACACCCATCGTCCGCTCCTGGCCGAGAGTGGCCGCTGCCTGGATGACGGCTGGTCCGTCGATGTCGGACAGCACGACCTTCGCTCCGCCCGCATGCAGAGTCCGGGCCAGGGCGAAGCCGATGCCACGCGCCCCGCCCGTGACGAAGGCGGTCTTGCCGGGCAGGTTGAACCGTCCATCGCTGCCGACGCTGAACCTCACCATCGAGCTCCCATCGTCGCTACTACTCTGCCCCGCTCGCGAGCCCGGTGAGGTGCTAGTACCTCATGACCCACTCCGGCCTAGCAAGACCGGCGTCCCCAAACACCGAGCAGAAAGGGTCACCGCTTCGACAAAGAGATGGCTGTTGCGCTGGCCGCCCCGTTGGCCGCGATGGCGTACAGCCCGCTGCCGGCTCTGGCCGCCAGCAATCCGCACGCCCCCCGCTATCAGCGGTCAGGTCGCGACCATGGTCGTGATCCGGCACTCGCCACATGTTGTGCGGGGCACCGACCGTGCAGATGTCATCTCCATCAGGACCCCCGGCCATGTCGTATCGCCGGAGGCGGCGAACGGGTCTGCGGCTCCCTGCGGTGCGGATGTACACCACACCGGCAACGACGACTGACCGCCGCAGGTCCCCGCAAGACTCGGAGGCCGGGGGTGTTGAGCTCTCAACGCCCCCGGCCGCTCCGTGCGTCAGGTGCGCCTGGCGACTGGGCTGGGGGTTAGAAGGCGCCGAGGCCGTTGGGGGTGCCGAGTCCGGTCGGGCCGTCCCAGCCGGTTCGGGCGGTACACCACACCGTTGTCTTGCAGCGTCCGTTGCTGCCGCTGGTGACGTCGTTCAGCGATGATGTGTGCGCGTACGGCAGGCTTGCCGGGTAGCTGTTAGCTGCCCAGTTGTCGGCCAGGGCGTAGACGCTGCCGACGATGGGTGAGGCGACGGAAGTACCGCCGAACACCATCCACCCCTGGGCGCCGGTGCTGTCCGCGGTGCTGTCGTAGACGGCGACGCCGGTGCTGGGATCAGCGATGGCGCTGACGTCGGTTTCCCCGCGGCGGGTGCAGGCGGTGTTGACGCTGCCCTGCCAGCTCGGCTTGGTGTTGTAGGAGGAGCAGCCGCTGCCGGCGCCGCTCCACGCTGTTTCGGTCCAGCCGCGTGCGCTGGTGGTCGCGCGGGCCAGTGACGTGCCGCCGACCGCGACCACGTGCGGGTCGGAGGCGGGATAGGACGCGCCGTAGCCGTTGTCACCGCTGCTGGCGGTGATGGCGATGCCGGGGTGGTTGTAGGCGGAGTTCGGGTAATAGTCGCCGCCGCCGTAGCTGTTGCTGATAGCGACCACGCCGGGAGTGCCGGCAGCCGTGTTCACCGCAGCGGCAAGGTTGGCCATGGAACTGGTCGATGCCTCGACGAGCAGGATGTTGCAGTTCGGACAGATCGCGGACGCCATGTCCAGGTCGAGGGCGATCTCCTGCCCCCAGCCGGTGTCCACGGTGGGCGGGGTACTGCCGCCGGTCTGGTTGACCTTCGTGAAGGTCGGGCCGGTCCCCGAGTTCACCGCCGGCAGCTTGAACTGGGCGCGGTAGGTGTTCAAGTCCTGCGCGGCGGACGGCAGGTCGTAAGCGTC
>JAVEDQ010000273.1 GCA_030840885.1 Frankiaceae bacterium | reverse complement strand
CGCTGATGCCGGCGTGCAGCTTCACCACGTACTCGATCGTCGAGACGATGTCGTCCTCGGTGAGCGTGCCCTGCTCGCGCGGCAGCGAGAGGTCGAGCTTCTTGTTCACCTTGTAGCGGCCGACCTTGGCGAGGTCGTAGCGCTTCGGGTTGAAGAAGAGGTTCTCGAGCAGGGTCTGGGCGCTCTCCCGCGTGGGCGGTTCCCCCGGACGGAGCTTGCGGTAGATGTCGAGCAGCGCGTCATCCTGGGTGGCCGTGTGGTCCTTCTCCAGGGTGGTGCGCATCGACTCGAAGTCGCCGAAGCGCTCGAGGATCTTCGCGTCGTCCCAACCGAGGGCCTTGAGCAGGACCGTGACCGACTGCCGGCGCTTGCGGTCGATGCGGACGCCGACGGTGTCGCGCTTGTCGACCTCGAACTCGAGCCAGGCACCGCGGCTCGGGATCACCTTGCAGGAGAAGGTGTCCTTGTCGGTGACCTTGTCGACCGAACGCTCGAAGTAGACACCAGGGCTACGGACGAGCTGCGACACGACGACGCGCTCGGTGCCGTTGATGACGAAGGTGCCCTTCGGGGTCATGAGCGGGAAGTCGCCCATGAACACCGTCTGGCTCTTGATCTCACCGGTGTTGTTGTTCGTGAACTCGGCCGTGACGAACATCGGCGCCGAGTACGTCATGTCCTTGTCCTTGCACTCCTCGATGGAGTACTTCGGCGGCTCGAACCGGTGGTCGCGGAAAGACAGGGACATGGTGCCCTGGAAGTCCTCGATCGGCGAGATCTCCTCGAAGATCTCCTCCAGACCACTGGTGAGCGGGACGTCGGTACGGTCCGCGTCCAAGGCCTCCTGGACGCGGGACTGCCAGGCGTCGTTCCCGATCAACCAGTCGAACGACTGGGTCTGCAGGTGCAGGAGATCCGGAACGGCGAGGGGTTCGACGATCTTTGCAAAGGAAATGCGGGAGGCAGTACGGGACGGCAACTGGTGTCCTTCCAGGGCCTCAGCGTGAGGACTTCGTGCGGTATCGGGCTGGTCGGTGCGTTTCGGCGAGTGGTAGCGCTGGTTGGGGCCTTGCGGGTCGTGCGCGAGCGGGAGACATCAACTGGTGCACGTGCGGCGTGCTGTACGGGTGGTGCTGCCTACGGTGTGAACGGGGTGTCGGGCGCCGGTCACCGGGAAGTGGGGAAGACGGCAACCCGAGAATTCGAGGCGGTAGGTGCTGGATCCGGCCCCTTTGTGGTCGATAGCGGCGGTGACGGTGACCTGGCCGACGAGCCGCGCGAGGCGGCGGATCGGCTCTGGGCCGCTCGCACCAGCGGTGTCGCGGCCTGGCGTGTTCGACGGGATCGGGCTGCTTTCGCGGGGGCTGAGGGCGGACCATCGGGTGCGCCACCAGGTGTCCCGGGCACCGAGCGAGGGCAGGAAGAAATACAGGCAGCGCAAACAAGCATAGTAGCTTCTACCGGCGCTGCTGTCCAGGACCGCCCCTTGCGTGCCGATGGCAACCTCGCGTGCGGCTTCGGGCATCGCCGGCCCGTCTCCTCCGGACAACGCGCGCCACCACGGCTTGTTCAACGCAGGACGGCTGCTGGGCACTCCCGCCGGAGTCGACCAGTCCGCGAGGCCCGTGTCCGTCGAAACGGTGTCCCCCTAGAGCGCCTTGATGCCCGCGACCTTCCACTGACCGTTCACGAGTCGCATCGAGGCGAGCACGCGGTTGCGGTCCAATCGTGGCGCCGGCAGCAGGTCCAGCGTCACCGCCTGGTTGAGGAAGACGATGACCTGCACGTCGGGCCCCGGGTCATCGACGACGGCGGACGCGACGGAGACCGCCTGCACGATCACGTGCTCTTTCGTCGCGACTGGTCGCACGGCGGGCCCGGTGACCTTCTCGACCTCAGCGGTGTACGGGCCGGTTGTCTGAGCCAGCTGGGCGGCGAAGTCGGCGTCGAGCGTCTTGTAGTCGAACGAGAACAGCCTCGCGACCGCGACCTCGGCTTGCGAGCGAGCCGCCTCCTTGCGGTCCTCCTGCGCAGCCCGCGCGGCGGCGTCACCAGGACCCTTGACGAGCTGGACGACGAGGACGACGGCGAGGATGGCGGCGATCAGACCGAGGACGGTGATCACTCGGGCAAGCCGAGCTGCTCCGGAGAGAACCGGACGGTCCTTGCGCGCCTTGCCGGCCTTGCCGGCCTTGCCGGCCTTCCCCGACTTCTCCGCTTTGGCGGCGGCTGATGTCGTCGCCTTCGCCTTGCCCTGTGGGGTGCTCGACTCCTCACTCGTCGTAGCGGCGGCCTCGTCGGCTTTCCCGGCCTTGTCACGCCGCCTGAAGCGACCCAGCTTCGACGGTCCACCGTCTGGCTTGGCGGTGGTGCCGGAGGTGGCAGTCCCGGTGGCCCGGGTCGTCTCGTCGGAGTTCGCGGATGTGCTGGCCATCTCAGGTCACCGGCTCGAAGCCGCTGACGAGCCAGCGCTTATCCGTCTTGTGCACCGTGATCCGAACGCGGGTGCGCAACGTCTGGGCCTTGCCCTTCGTGAGGGTGTTCTGCACGTCCTGGTCCGCGACCACGAGCACCTCGACATCGTCTCCCGACACCTTGCTGACGCCCGCGGTCAGGATGTGACCCGTCGCCTGTGACTGCGCCTTGGTCACCAAGGACTTCAACTCGCCCTGCTTCGAGGCGAAGTCCTGGTTGAACTGGCCCGTCGAGCCGGCGAGTACCGCCTTGTTGTAGTCGTCGATCGTTTTGTAGTCCGGGCTGAAGAAGGTGATCGCGAACTGCCGCGCGGTGGTGAGCGCGATGGTCCGCTTCTCGACGAGGTTCGAGACCGCGCGCTCCTCCGACGACTGGCCGGCGATGCGGTGCCGCATGATCACCACAGGGACCAGCAGCCCGATGATCAGGAGGCCGAGAAGCAGGGCCGCGACCTTCTGGCGCTGCGATGCCGGGCCGTTCTGACCTGCCGTCAGACCTGCGGTCGAGCGGGCGCGCCCGAGCCGACCGCCTCGGGCCGAGGCGACCTTCCTCGGTTCGTCCGGCGTGTCGCCGGCGGCACCGGCAGATCCCGCCGCAGCAGCCCGCTTGCGCGCGCCGCGGCCCTTGCCTCGCCCGGCCGTGTCGTCGGCGGCGTCGGCCGCTGCACCGCCCTCTGCTGCGGTGTCCTCAGCCGCAGTGTCCTGAGCTGCGGTGTCGGCCCCGACCGGCCCGGGCGTCGCCTCCGTAGGCGCCTCGACGGTGTCGGCTTCGGTGCGAGGCTTGTCGAGCAGGACGCCCGCACGGTCCGGTGCGGTTGCGTCGGACGGGTCAGCCGCGTCCACGGACGTCGCCGCACCGCTGGAGGTCGGCTCCTCGCTCGCACCTCGAGCGGCTCGCAGCCGATCGAGGCCGGAGCGGCGGGAGCCGCCACCCGGCGGCGTGCCCCCGGGCTGATCTGGCGAGTTGTCCGGCATCGTCATCCTTCTCGGTCGTCCTCTTGGTTCCTCGGCCGGCGGCGCCCTCGGCCGGCTACAGCCGGGGCTTGCACCGCACAGCGATCACGCGCGGTCGCACCATCGACCGGGTGCCACCACCTGCAGGTAACGCCGGTCACGCTACGCCGGGTTCCTGGGAGGCCGATTGGCCTTCCGGCGACGCGCGCTGCCGGAGCAGGAGCGAGATCAGGCGGTCAGCGGGGCGAGGAGCAGATTCTTCCAGCTCTCGTCCCCCAGCACCTGGGCCTGACCGCCGTCGGAGCCCAGGAAGTACTCGGTGCCGTCGGGGCCGGTGACCAGACCGCTGCCCGGGTCGTACGCGGCGCGGTCGGAGATGTTGGTCGAAGGGGGCGTGAGCGGCGCGGCGGCGTCAGCGGAGGCCGGGGCGGCGTTGCCGTCCGCGGTTCCGTAGCCGGAGCTCGACGGAGCCGAGGTGCCCTGTGCGTAGCCACCGAGGGCGGGGTCGGTGGTGTCCCCCGCCGGACGCGGTGCATTACGGGAGCCGCGGATGTCGACCTTGCTGTTGATCGGCTCCTTGCAGCCCAGATCGGTGCGCACCGGCTGGTTGGTCTTGCTGTCGTCCGGCGGCCCCTGCTGGCTCGTCGGCAGATAGCCGTTCGTGCAGGTGGGGTACTGGTCGGTGACCAAGCCGAAGGTGGCGCCCTTCTTGGGGTTCTTCAGCGTGGCGTACGCGCCGTCGATCACCTTCGGGTACAGGACCAGGAACTGGTCGATCCCAGGCAGGCGCGCCGTCTGGATTTGGCCCAGGGCGATCAGGTTGCCGAGGAACTGCGGCAGCTCGGGCCGTAGGTCGCTGAGCAGACCCTGCAACTCCTGGGTGCTGACGACGCCGGTGTCGAGAAGGCGACGCAGGTCGCTGTCGCTGGTGCGCAGGGTGTCCGACACGTCGGCGATGTCATGGGCGAAGCTCTTGAACTCAGGCCCGACGTCGATCTGCGTGTTCAGCACGACGCGGCCCTCTTCGATCAGGCGGATCGTCTGGGGCAGGTCGCTCTGGAACGAGGTGATGACCTCGTTGCCGCGGTCGATCACTCGCTGCAGGTCCGGACCCAGTCCGTCGAAGGCCTTGCCCAGCTCGTCGACGGTGGTCACGAGGTCGCCCTTGGGGACGGTGCGTACCAGGTCGTTGACGTGCACCAGCACGGTGTTCTCGTCGACCGGGGTCGAGGTCTGGGAGTACGGGATCGAGTCGCCGTCCTTCAGGTAGGGCGCGGAGCTCGTCTGCGGCAGCAGGTCGATGTACTGCTCACCGACGGCGGAGAGCTTCTGGACCTCGGCCCGTAGCTGCTTCGGGATGTGGTTGTTCTGGTTCTCGATGGCAACGGTGACGACCGCGCCGTTCGTGGCCACGTCGATCTGCTTCACCCGGCCCACGGTGACCCCGCGGAACGAGACATCGGCGTTCTTGTAGACGTTGCCGGTCTGGGCCAGATAGATCTTCACCTTGTAGGGCTTGCTGATGACCCTGTCGAGCCCGACGTAGTTGACGCCGGTGAGCGTCAGGGCTCCGAGGGCGATCACGAGGAAGACCGCAAGCTGGATCTTCACGAAGCGGCTGATCATCGGCCCATCCCCTGGAGAACTGCAGTGGTGTAGCTGTCGCCGCTCGGCGAGCTGGCCGAGGCACCGGTCAGCCCCTTCACCGCATCCGGCACCGGTGAGTTGTTCCCCGTGCCGCCGGAGGTGCCAGTGCTGGGAGCCGGGACGGCCCGCTGGAGCGGATTGCCCCCCAGGTTGGGCGCCGTGGGCGTCGTCGGCTGCTGCTGCGTACCACCGCCGCCGGTGAGCGCGCCGGTGGGTCCGCCACCCGCCTGGTTCGACGACAGGCCGGCAATCAGGTCGTTCAGGTTGAGGTTGAGGCTCGCGTAGAGACCGGCGTAGTCCCCGTGGACGCCGTTCACGACGGTGGTCGGGAACGGATAGTTGGTGAGCAGTTCGAGCGAGCTGACGATGTTCTTCCTCGCCGAGTCGACGTTCTCGAGGATCGGCTGCAAGTTGTTGAGCACGGCCACCGTCTGTTGGCGGCTGTTCTTGATGACGTCGTCGCTGACCCGGCCGAGGTTCGACAGGCTCGTCAGCATCCGCACCAGCTGCGTGCGCTGATCGGTGAGGACGGCCAGGGCAGGCGGGATGTTGTCCAGTGCCGAGGCGATGGTGCCCCGCTGGCGGGCCAGCCGCTGCGCGAGTGCGTCCACGTTCTCGAGGGCGCGGACGATCTCTTGCTTGCGGTCGTCCAGCGCACCAACGAGGGAATCCAGCTGGCGGAGCGCGTCACGGACGCGGGACTCGCGGCCGGCCAGGGCATTCGACAGCTCGACCGAGATGGTCTGCAGCTGCGTCACGCCGCCACCGTTGAGCAAGGCCGACAGCGCGGCGAGGACCTCTTCGGTCTCCGGGTTGCGGCCGGACCGGTCGATGACAGCCCCGTTCACGAGCCGACCGACGGGGGCTTCCGGCGGCGGCGGCGGCCCGAGCGCGACGAACTTCTCGCCGAAGAGGCTGGTCTGCTGCAGCTCGGCGAAGGTGTTGGCCGGGAGCACCACGTCCTTCTTGATGCGCAGCTTTACCTTCGCCTTGAAGCCCTGGATCTCGATCTTCTGCACGTCCCCCACAGCCACGTCGTTCACGCGGACCGAGGACTGCTGCTCGAGGTTGAGCACGTCGTCGAACATCACCGTGACGATGTACGGGTTCTTGCCCGCCGTGCCACCGGGAAGGCGGACGTCGGTGAGACCACGGCAACCGGTCAGCGTGACCAGTCCGACGAGCGCCAGGACCGCGAGGGCGCGGGGGGCGCGGGGGGCGCGGGGGGCGCGATAGCCGCGCATCAGTTCGCCTTCGGGGTCAAGGGGCTACCGGACCCGCCAGGAAGCGTGCCCTTGCCGATCCCGTTGAGGAGGTCCGTCACGGGCGTCCCGGGGAGAATCTGCCCGCCCTTGCACAGGTTCGCACCGGGCACGAGCGACTCGAGGATCTGGCAGACGAAGAGCGTGGGGTTCGTCCCGATCTGCATGTCGCTCTTCGTCCGGAGAGCCTGGGCCTCCGGGTCGTAGGCACCGTCGAGGTTCTGCAGCGCCGTCGGGGCGAGGTCCAGGACCTCGGACAGGGCGTTCTTCTGCTTCAACAGCGTGTCCGTCACGTCAGTGAGTCCCTTGACGTCGGCGACCAGGGTGCTGCGGTTCTCGCGGACCAACGTAGTGACGTCGCCGAGAGCGGTACCGAGAGTCGAGATGGCGGTGGCCAGGTTCTGCCGGTCGCCGGAGAGTTGCGACGACACATCGGCGAGATCCCTCGTCAGACTGCGGACGGCCCCGTCGCTGTTGCGCAGGGCGTGGGTGAACTGGTCGAGGTTGTTGATGGTGCCGACCAGGTCGTCCTTGTTGTTGGCCAGGGTGGTCAGCAGCGTCGAAACATCCCGGACGGTGCTGTTGATCTGTTCGCCGTTGCCTCGCAGGTTTTCGGCCGAGACCGTCACCAACCGCGAGAGCGCCCCGTCCTTGTTCGCACCGTCCGGGCCGAGCGACACCGACAGATCGTCGAGGCTCTTCAGCACTGTCGACAGCTCGACCGGAACCAGCGTCCGGTTCAGCGGGATCCGGGCGTTGTCCTTCATCACCGGACCGCCGCGGTAGGCGGGGGTGAACTGGATGTACCGGTCTGCGATGAGCGACGGCGGGATGATCGCGGCGCCGGCGTCGGCCGGAAGCTGGTACTTGCCGTCGTACTCCATGGAGACGCGGACGAACGGTCCCATCGGCTCGACGTCAGTGATCTTGCCGATCTGCACGCCGAGCAGACGGACGCCCGAGCCGCTGTAGAGGCCGGTCACGCGCTGGAAGTCCGCGGTGACCTTTTTCTTGTTCTGACCGCCGAGCACGACCGAGAACAGGGCGGCAACGAGCAGAACGGCGACGAGCACGCCGGCAATCGTCTTGATGCGGCTCACGGGACCGTCACCCCGCCTGGCAGCTGCGTGCCACTGCCGGCCGCCCCTGCTGCGCCGCCGACGGGAAGCCCGCCGGGGGCGTTGCCGACACCAGGCGCCAACGGCAGGAGGCCCGAGACGAAGGTGTCGAACCAGTGGCCGTTACCGATGGTGTTCGTGAACAGTCGCAGGAAGGGCGCGAGCACCTGGATCCCTCGGAAGAGCGAAGCGTTGTTCTGGTTCAAGGTGTCGATTACCCCGCGCAGGTTCTTCAGGGCTGGTGCGAGGGCGGCTCTGTTCTCGCGAACGAGTCCGCTCAGCTGATTCGACAGGGCGATGGTGTTTCGCAGCAATTCGCTGATGACCGTTCTGCGGGCGGCGATGACCTGGAGCACCGCGTCGGCGTCCACGATCAGCTGCTGCAGCTCCTGGTCGCGGTTGGCCAGGACGCCGGTGACGCTGCGGGCGTGCCCCAACAGCTGCTGGAGCTCGTCGTCGCGGGCCGCGATGGCCCGCGACAAGCGGGACAGCCCGGTCAGCGAACCCTTGACGTTCGGTGCGGTGTCCTGGAAAGCCCCGCTGATCGCATCGAGCGCGCGGCCGAGCTGCACGGTGTCGATGCCCTCGATCGTGTTGGCCAGGCCCTGGAAGGCCGGGATCACCTCGAACGGGGCCGTGGTGCGGGTGATCGGAATGGGCGTCTTGTTGCTCAGCTGCCCGGTGCCCTCGGGCTGCAGGGCGAGGTACTCCTGCCCCGTCAAGGTCTTCACCTTGATCTGCGCCCGGGTCAGCCGAGGAACGCTGGTGTTCTTCTTCAGCCGGAATGACACGACGACGTGGTCGCCTTCGATCTCGACCTTGAGGACCTTGCCGGACTTCACGCCGGCGATGCGCACCTCGCGGTCCTTCTTGAGGTTCGACGCCTCGACGAAATTCGCCTTGTAGATGGTGCCGCCGCCGTTGAAGACCGGGAGGTCCTGGGCCCGGAAGGCTAGGAGGGCGAACATGAGCAGGACGAGGGAGCCGGCAAGGCCGATCGGGACCGGGTTGCGTTCGCGGAATGGCTTCATGTCAGTTCACGCACACCGGGTCGGTATTACGGACGTTGACGGGAGTCGAAAGGGTCTGCTGGACGGGCAGGGGGACCTGCGGGGTCGGGAGCGGCGTGAAGGTGATCTCGCCGTCCGCCTTGCAGAGGAAGAAGTTGAACCAGGAACCGTAGGTCGCCGTGCGGGTCGCGGCATTCACCCGCTGCGGCAGGTCCTTCAGCTGCTTCGTGAGATCGCCCTTCTGCGAGTTCAGCTGCGCTGCGATGCTGCCCAGGTGCTCGACATCGGGCTTCAGCGCGGGCCGGATGTCCTTGAGCAGCCCGGCGAGGTCGCCGGTCAACAGGTCGATACCCGACAACGAGTCACCGATGGCTTGTCGGTCCTCGGACAACCCGGAGAACAATCGCTGCAACTGGACGATGAGCTGGTCGAGTTGGTTGTCGCGCTCGTCGACCGTCGCCAGCACGGTGTTGAGGTTCTCGATCACGCTGCCGATCAGCTGGTCCTTGTCGGCCACCGTGTTCGTGAGGCTGGCGGTGTGGATCAGCAAGTCATTGATGGTCCCGCCCTCGCCCTGCAGCGTCTCGATGATCTCGAATGCGAGCCGGTTGACGTCCGGCGGGTTCAACGCCTGGAAGAGCGGCTTGAAGCCATTGAGCAGGACGTCGAGGTCGAGTGCAGGCTTCGTCTGCGCGATGGGAATCGTCCCCTTGTCCGGCAGCATCGCGCTGCCCGGCCCCTCTTCGATGGTCAGGAAGCGGCCACCGACGAGGTTGAGGAACTTGATCTCCACGCGCGACGTCCGCGGGATCCGGATCTCGCGGTTCACCGTGAAGGTGACCTCGGCCTGCTTCTGATCATGGATCTCGATCTTCTTCACCTCACCGACCTTGACGCCGGCGATGCGGACGTCGGTGGCGGCCAGCAGCCCGGCGACGTCGGTGAAGACCGCCTTGTACTGGGAGGTCTTGGTGAAGGTGATGTTGCCGATCGTCTGGGCCAGGACACCGGTGAGGGTGAGCGTGATCACCGCAAAGATGATCAACTTGGTGAGCGAGGCGCCGATCTTCACTTGAAGGTCACCTCGGTCCCCCGGAACATCGGGCCGAGAAACAGGTTGGCGAGATCGGGCGACATGTCGTGTGTCGCCGTCTGTTCGGCGTTCACGGTGCCGACGATGCGCTGGATCAGGGCCTTCTCCTCGGGACTACCGACCGAGTCGACCGTCAGGTCGGTCACCTCGGTCGCGTTGCTGGTGGTGAGGGCAGACCCGGTGAGCGCGGACGAAGCAGTCGCGCTCGGGGCAGGGGTGGCGCCGACGGCTGCGGACGGTACCGGCGTCGCCGTGCCAGAGCCGGCGGAGGCGCCGGTCTGGCTGTTCGACCCGCCGCCCGGGCAGTTCGGACCGAACTGGTCGCCATCCGGGGTGAGGTTCTTCGGGCAGTCGGCCTGCGTGTAGGCGCCCTTCTGACCCACGATCGACAAGCTGATGTGCAGCCAGTTCTTGTTCTCACCGGTCCCGAACACCTGGTGCACCGGGTCGACCAAGCCGGCCAGGCCGTTGAAGATCAGAGGCAGGTTGGCGGAGCGACGGGCGAGCGTGCGGGTGATGTCCTCGCCGAGCTGCGGGGCCTGGATCAGGCGGTCGCGGTTCTCGGAGAGAACGGCACTCCCGGTGTCGGCCGCCCCCGCCGAGTTGGCCAGGAACTGCGCCAACGTGTCCTGCTTCTCGACCAGGGTGCGGCTGGTGACCACGCTGTTGTCGAGGAAGCGCAGCAGGTCGGGCGCCGCGTCGTTCAGGATCTGGGAGTAGTCGGCCAGGCCGGACACGTCCTCCTGGATCGCCGGCAGGTGCTGGTTGATCTGGCGCAAGTAGTCGTCGAGCCGGGCGAGGTTGTCGCCGAGCTTGTCGCCCCGGCCCTCGAGGGCAGTGGCGATGGCGGTCAGGGTGCTGTTGAGCTTTTCCGGCGCCACGGTGGTGATGAACGGCAGCAGGTTGTCGTAGAGCTGCTCGATCTCGATGCCGGTCCGCGTGCGGTCCTGCGTGATGACGTCGCCCTTGTGGAGCGTCCGGACGCCCTGCCCCTCCGAAGGGGAGACGAGCTCGACGTACTTCTGGCCGAACAAGGTCTTGGGAAGGATGCGGGCCTGGACGTCGGCCGGGATCAGCCTGATCTGATCCGGCTTCATCGCGAGCTTCAGCGTCGCGACCTCACCGTTGGTCGTCAGGACGCGCACGTCGCCGACGTTGACACCGCGGAACTTCACGTCGGCGTTCAAGGCGAGCTGGTTGCCGATGCTGTTGGTCTGCAACGAAACCGGGATGGTCTTGACGAACTGCTTGTTGTAGAGCGCGACGACCA